>CAUOWW010000064.1:0-9920 GCA_963508345.1 uncultured bacterium | reverse complement strand
CAATACGCTTCTTTTTACATGATACGTTTTGTCCTCGGTAGGATATTTATGAGTCCTGCTCCCCTACTGTCTTAGGCAGTTTTTTCAAACCGTATATAAGTATAGCATAGTTAAAAAAAGAATGCAAGATTTTTGCAAACTTTTTTTAAAATTTTTTCGTGATTTTTCTTCTAAAGTTCTACTGTCAGGACTTGACCTTGCTTAACAACCTGTTCTCCAGCAATATAAACATCATCAACATCACTGGACTTGACAGCATAGACTAGGTGAGAGAGCATATTTTCTTGGGGTTGAAGATGGATTTTCCCTTGTGGTTGGATGACCAGAAAATCTGCTTGCTTGCCAACTTCCAGACTTCCTATTTCATTTTCCATTCCAAGAACCTTAGCACCTTCTATCGTTAGAGCTTTGAGGGCTGTTTCGATTGGAAACTGGCTGGCATCTCCACTCTTCATTTTCTGTAAGAGAGCTGCTGTTCGTCCTTCCTCAAACATATCAAGGTTGTTGTTGGAAGCAACTGAATCTGTCGCAATTCCCACAGCCACTCCTGCTTTTTGAAGTTGGATGATTGGAGCAATTCCTGATGCCAATTTGAGATTACTGATAGGATTATGCGCAATTGCCACTTGAGAAGTTGACAAGCGTTTAATTTCTCGCTCGTTTAATTCGACCCCGTGAGCAAAGACGGACGGATGATCTAAGTAACCCAGTTCTTCTAGAAAAGTAAGGGGGCGTTTGCCGTAGCGTTTCAGGATAATGCCAGATTCCTCCTTGGTCTCCGCCACATGGATATGGATTGGAATATTCAGTTCTTTTGCCATATCTAAGCTTTCTGCCAGCAAGTCTCTACTACAGCTATAGGGAGAATGTGGGGCTACCATCACCTTGAAATTTGGATTTTTATATCCAATAATTTCCTCAATGATTGCTCGAGTTCTGCTTATAGTTTCATCAGTTGTCTCCGCCTCAGAAGAAAAGAGGGTAGGTGAGAAATAACAACGCATCTTGGAATCCTTGACTGCCTGATAAACTCGCTCAATATCCACCCCATTGGGATTATACATATCATTAAAGGTTGTTGTTCCTGACTGTAGCATCTCTGTCAGAGCTTCTTTAACAGCCTTGGTAGTCATGTCAGGAGTAAACTCAGCTTCTGCTGGCCAGATATAGTCATTGAGCCATTCATGGAGATTACTGTCATCTCGGATTCCTCTCAATCCTGTCATAGCAGAATGGGTATGGCAATTGACCAAACCAGGCATAATCCAGGCTCCCTGATAGTCTATAATCTGCTCAGCTTGCTCTAAAATCTCTGACTTCTCTTGACCAACATAGACGATTTGAGAATCCTTAACTGCTAAGATTCCATTCAGATAAACATGGAAATCTTGGTCACAAGTCACGATATTTACATGCTGATAGACTTTCATACTAGGCTCCTTTTCTAAAAGACAATTTACAGTGAATAATTTTTCTAGCTATTGTAACAAAAAAGTCACCCGAAGGCAACTTTTTTCGTCCATAAAATTTCAAAAGAGAAAGGATTATTCAGATCTAAAAGATGCAGCTTGCTGCATTTGGTAATACTTGCCCTTTCTAGCTATGAGATCCTGATGGTTCCCATACTCAACAATGTCGCCATCCACTAAGACTAGAATCATATCCGCATCCTGAATGGTTGACAAGCGGTGAGCAATGATAAAACTTGTGCGCCCCTTCATGAGTTTAGCAAAGGCATCCTGAACTAGCACTTCTGTCCGTGTATCGATGGAAGAAGTCGCCTCGTCTAAGATAAGAATCTTTGGAATAGCCAGAAATACTCGGGCAATTGTCAAGAGCTGGGCTTGACCGACAGAGAGAGATTCTCCAGCATTTTCTAACTTGGTATCGTAACCCTGTGGCAACTGTTGGATGAAAAAGTCTGCATTGGCTGCTTTGGCAGCAGCAATCACCTGCTCCCGACTGGCTTCAGGATTTCCAAAGGCAATATTGTCATGAATGGTCCCTGGCTTGAGCCAGGTTTCTTGGAGCACCATGCCCAACTGTTGTCTCAATGATGCTCGGGTATAGTCATAAATGGATTTCCCATCCAGCAAGATATCTCCTGAGTTAATGGGATAAAAACGCATAAGGAGATTAATAAGAGTTGACTTGCCAGCACCTGTCGGACCAACAATGGCCACCTTGCTACCGGCTGGGATATCGATAGATAAATCCTTAATCAAAATCTTTTCAGGATGGTAGCCAAAAGAGATCTGTTTAAAGGAAATAGCTCCCTTGACTTGGTCACTAGTCAAGACTTCCTTACCTGTTTCAGCCACCTCAGGACTATCTAAGACTCCATAAACACGCTCTGCACAAGCGAGAGCACTTTGCAACTCAGCTAGCACTGAAGAAATATCATTAAAAGGCTTGGTGTACTGTTGAACATAGTTCAAAAAAGTCACTAAGCGTCCAATGGTCAAGGTAGAGCCTATCATGATACGATAAGCTCCCACTCCAGCTAGAAGGGCATAAATGAGAGCATTGACAAAGCGAGTCGAAGGATTGACCGTTGATGAATAAAAGATGGCTGACTGAGAATAGCCTGCGTAGTTGGCATTAGCCTCGTGCAACCTTTGGATAAGCTCTTCCTGAGCATTGAAGGACTGGATAATGGTCTGCTGGCTCAACGATTCTTCAATCAACTGAGTCTGAATTCCCCTCGTCTCTGTTTGCTTCTGGAAGAGATGATAAGAACGTTTGGCAATAAAGCGTGAGATTACCATAGACAGTGGCGTCAACAGCAAGACCAAAAGAGTCATGAGGAGATGAATTTGAATCATGGCTAGAATGCTGACTAAAATCATCAAGACACCAATGAAAAATTGGTTAAAAATCATGGTCAAGCCAGCTGCCAACTGTTCTATGTCCGTGGTTACACGACTGACCATCTCCCCACTTCCTTGTCGATCGACAAAAGCAATCGGTAAACGATGGAGCTTATGGATGATTCGCTCTCTCAAGTCTCTGGTATAAGAGAAAATTAGACGATTATAGAGGAGAGGATTGGCCCATTGAACTAGTGTATTTCCTATGACCACTAATACCATCTGAATGAAAATTTGCCAAAAAACTAGCGAAGACTCAGCCACTAGAACCTGGTCGATGACCTGCCCAATCAGAATAGGTAGGTAGATTGATAAGGCAACCTGGGCAATAGTTCCTAGAAAGGCTAGGAAAAGGAGGAAGGGATGGCTTGCTAAATCTTTGGCCAAACGTGTGAATGTTTGATTTGCAGTTTGTCGTCTCATGCTAGTCCTCCTTACCATGTTGGGATGCATTGATTTCGCGATAAACTTGACTAGATTTTATCAAGTCCTCGTGCTTGCCGATAGCTAGTAGCTCCCCTTTTTCCAAGAGGAGAATCTGGTCAGCCATCTTTAAAGTCGATGTTCGTTGAGAAATCAAGATTAAGCTCGTGTTTGGCAAATTTTCTTGGATTGCTTTCAAGAGCTTGGACTCTGTGATGGTATCGAGAGCTGAGGTCGCATCATCTAGGATGAGAAATGGAGCTTGGCGCAGGACTGCACGTGCGATAGACAGCCTTTGTTTTTGTCCACCTGATAAATTTCGACCTCCTGCCTCAACTAGGGCATCCAAGAGTCCTTCCTTATCACTGACAAAATCCTTGGCTTGCGCAATCTCCAAGGCCTGCCAAAGTTCTTGGTCCGTTACTTCTTGATTGAAACCTAGAGTCAAGTTTGAACGAATGGTTCCCTTAAAGAGTTCGACTTTTTGGGGCACATAGGCAATCCAGGACCGCCACTCCTCTAAATTAAGAGGACTACGTCCATCTTGATAAAGGTCAATGCTTCCCTTGTCTGCTGGATAAAGTCCAAGTAAGACTTGCACCAAGCTTGACTTACCAGAACCCGTTCCCCCAATGGTACCAAGGATTTGTCCTTGAGTCATATCAAAGGAAATGTCTCTCAGAGAAGGCTGGGCCGCATCAGGATAGGTAAAGGTCAATTCATGGACTTGTAAAACCTGATTACTGGTAGCTTGCTTTTGTTCTAATTCTGAATGGATATCTTCTGGAGGTTCGGCAAAGACTTCCTCGATTCGCTTAGCTGAGATGTAGGACTGGTTGAGAGAATTGATCAGCATGGCGAGCTTGACCAATTCCACCAAAATCTGCAAGAGGTAGTTGATAAGGGCAATCAGGGCACCTTGACTAAGTAAACCTCCTTGAATTGAAATATAACCCTGCCAGATAATAACGAGGAGAGTTCCATTGACAATCAGATAGGTCAGAGGGGTTAATAAACTAGACCAGAAACCTGTTTTTTCTTGTAATCTAGCATAGACTAGATTGAGAGTTTGAAAAATCTGTAACTCTCGTTTTTCTTGTCCAAAAGCACGAATAACTCGCATCCCTTGTAATTGCTGGCGAGTTTCTTGAACCAGTTGATCCGTTTTCTTTCTGAGAGCACTGTAGAGAGGATTAACCAGTCTAGAGAGCCCTACGATTACAATGGTCAAAATGGCAACCATGACCAAGAACCAGAAAGTCAGCTCAGCTGAGATTCGATAGGCCATAAATATAGCCCCAAAAACGATAATGGGCGCTCGCAAAAAGAGACGCAGGAATTGATTGATACCAGTCTGAATCTGGTAGGTATCCGAAGTCAAGCGAGTCACCAAGCTAGAAGTTGTCAAACGATCTCTGCTGTCCTTGGGTAATGAAAGAATATGACGATAAAGGTCGTCTGTCAGTTCTTTGGCAAAACCCACCGCTGCCTTAGCTGAGTAAAACTGAGCTACCAAGGCCACTACAACACCAATCACTGCAAAGATAAGGAGCAGACCAATCTGCATCCATAGATGACCTTGATCTCTCTGGGGCAAGGATTGGTCAACAATCCCAGCAATCACCATGGGAACCAAGAGCTCAAACACAGCTTCTAAAAGCTTGAACAAGGGGGCTAAAATCGATTCCTTGATGTAGGGTTTGAAGTAAGATAATAGGTGTTTCATAAATCCCTTCTATGCGTATTCTGGAAATGAAGAAAGTGGGGAGCTCCCACCCTCTCTGTTTTATTTGTTTAAGTAAGGCAATAAATAGCCATATCCTGCTTCGTCCATCTCATCCTTAGCCACAAAGCGCAAGGAAGCAGAATTGATACAGTAACGGAGGCCACCTAACTCCCGAGGTCCATCTGTGAAAACATGACCCAAATGAGCATTCCCCGACCGAGAACGAACCTCGATTCGCTCCATTCCATAGCTCAGATCCTTGTAATAGTGAATCAATTCCTTGGAAATTGGACGGCTAAAACTTGGCCAACCACAACCTGAGGCAAACTTATCCTTGGCAAAAAAGAGTGGCTCACCTGTCGTAATATCTACATAAATCCCTTCTTCAAAGGTTTGGTCATAGGCATTGGTAAATGGAGCCTCTGTAGCAGCTTCTTGGGTAACACGATAGGACTCTTCGGTTAAGCTTTCCTTTAACACATCTTGACTAGGCTTTTCATAATTTGCTGCGTCAATCAATGGCTTCTCAGCATCGGTCACATCGATATGACAGTAACCTGAAGGATTCTTCTTAAGATAGTCTTGGTGGTAGTCTTCAGCCAGAATGTAATGACGTAGTTTCTCCACTTCTACTGCAATCTTTCGCCCAAGCATGCGCTCCTGCTCCTGCACAACTGTGTAGATAGCTGGCAAATCATCTTCATCTTGGTAATAAATCCCAGTCCGATACTGACGTCCACGGTCATTCCCTTGTTGATTGATGGATAAAGGGTCGATGACACGGAAATAATAAAGTAAAATCTCTCTGAGTGACACTGCTTTCTCATCGTAAATCACTTGAACCGTTTCTGCATGATCTGTTTCCTTGAGCAGCTGGTAATTAGTCGTTTCGACTTGTCCATTAGCGTAGCCAACACTGGTTGCTAATACACCAGAAATGCGTGAAAAATACTCCTCTAGGCCCCAAAAACAACCACCTGCTAGATAAATTTCTGCCATCTTTATTTCTCCTTTATCAAGTTTTTAACTAATACTCTTCGAAAATCTCTTCAAACCACGTCAGCTTACATCTGCAACCTCAAAACACTGTTTTGAGCAGCCTGCGGCTAGCTTCCTAGTTTGCTCTTTGATTTTCATTAAGTATAAACTTCTTTTCAAAAAAAGGATAGGAAGCCCTCTGGTCGAGAGTTTCCCCATCCTATCTTCTATTCTTTATTTTGCTTCGACACGGACACCTTGGGTATCAACTTTCAAGTCATGAAGTTTTCCTTTGAAGGGTTGCTTTTCCAATTCTGCCTTAATCGTTGGCATCTTGTCATGAGAAGCCAAGACCATAACTGTCGGCCCAGCACCAGAGAGGTAGGTTGCATAGGCACCATTTTCTTTGGCCACTTGCTTAATCGTCGCAAATTCTCTCACCAAGTCCTGACGGTAGCGCTCGTGGAAGAGGTCTCCCTCGATTGCTTGACCAGCTGTCACCATATCTCCTGCCAACAAGGCAGCAACCGCCACATTGGCAATAGAACTAGCCGAAACAGCTTCCTTGTAAGACAATTTCTTAGGCAAGACACCACGGCTGTCTCTAGTACGCAATTCATAGTTTGGAATGTAGGCTAGGAAATCACACTCTGGGAAGTCTGCTACAATAGCTGAAACTTGCCCATCAACGGAGCTTGCAATAACGAGATTACCATAAATGGCTGGAGCCACATTGTCAGGATGTCCTTCAATCTTGGTCGCTAATTGCAATTTTTCATGGTCTGACAAGTTGAGCTGGCCCAGTTGGTTGGCTAGTTCAATCCCAGCAACAATAACCGAGCTAGAAGAACCCAAGCCACGCGCCAAGGGAACATCACTGGTCATTTTCAAACGTCTTGGGTGCAAGTCTGGTACAATTTGCAAGGCAATTTTTAGTAAGAGGTTACGCTCGTCATGTGGAATCCATTTGCCAATCTGGTGTTCAATCAACCACTCTTCTCGTTCTTCGCAGACCTCAATTTGAAGATACTTAGTTACAGCTACACCGACCGAATCAAAACCTGGCCCGATATTGGCACTGGTTGCAGGTACAATAATCTTCATCTTATTCTCCTAGCACCTTGAAGGTATTCAAGAGGTCGAATTCTGAAACCTTCTTCAATTCAGCTGAAACATTTTCAAGTTGGGCTTTATTAATCTTATGTGTAATGATGACCACACGTGCCTTGCCACCTTCTTTTCCGTCTTGAAGGATTTGCTTGAAGGAAATATCTTGAGAGTTGAAAATCTCAGCCAATTTCAAGACCTGACCTTTTGAGTCTGGTGCCAAGATTGAGAAATAGTAGTTTGCTTTGACATCTTCTGGATTAGCCAAGACCAATTCACGGCTGTATTCGTTGAAGTCTTTACCAATTGTTCCATCATTCAAGCGACGAACAATACGAACAATATCGGCTACAACACTTGTTGCAGTTGGTTTTTGACCAGCACCTGGTCCGTAGTACATAGACTCACCAATACCGATAGATTCTACAAAGACAGCATTCATCACCCCATTCACACTAGCGAGCGGATGCGCTTTAGGAAGGAAGGTTGGAGTTACTTCCGCAGCAATTCCTGAAGGAGTTTCCTCGATAGAACCAACCAATTTCACTACATAGCCAAGGTCTTGAGCTACAGCTACATCTTCTGGTGTGATGTTGCGGATTCCCTTGTGGGCTACATCGTCAAAGGCAACCTTCATGCCAAAAGCAAACTGGCTCAAAATCACCATCTTGTAGGCTGCATCAATCCCATCTACGTCATTTGTAGGGTCACTTTCTGCAAAACCTAGTCTTTGTGCTTCCGCAAGAGCATCATCGTAAGACCAGCCTTCTTCGACCATCTTGGTCATCATGAAATTGGAAGTTCCGTTAACCACACCAAGTACACGCGTGATTTTATCAGAAGCCAAGGAATTTGCTAGAGTACGAAGAATTGGAATACCGCCAGCTACTGCTGCTTCGTAGTAAAGTGCTACCTTGTTAGCTTTAGCGATTTCTAGCAATTCTGCGCCATGGACAGCCAAAAGGTCCTTGTTAGCAGTAACAACGTGTTTCCCAGCTTCTAAGGCACGAGTGATAAAGGTTTTAGCTGGTTCTATACGCCCCATCAATTCCACTACGATGGTAACATCTTTATCTGACAAAATATCATCTACATTGGTTACAAAGTTAAAGTCATTCCCTGCTGCAAGCAAGCGATTCTTTTCATCTTCATCCTTGACCAATACCTTGGCAACTTCAATCTCTGAATGTGCTGATTGATTGATTTTTTCTCCATTTTCCTTTAGGAGGAAAGGCACGCCACTTGCAACGGTACCAAATCCTAGTAAAGCAATTTTAACTGTCATGTTTGTCTCCTAGAAATTTTCTGATATAGCCATTATAACAGAATTTTGTGAAAATTCCTATTATAGTAAATCACTATTTCAATCTAGAAAAGAAAAAACGAATCAGACGATTCGCTCTCCTAAAAATCTAGAAATAGCTTTCCAGAAATGATTATCCAATCTTTTGTAGATTGATCACTGCATCGTGATTCATCAAGACTTGGCCATACTCTTGTAAGACTGAACGACTGATATCACTATCGTCTGCAAACTCACGCATACGAGCCAAGAGCCAAGCTGGATATGGACTTGGATGATTTTCAATATCTACTAGAATAGTCAAATAATAGCGCTCGTTCATTTTGTAGAGTTCAGAAGTTTCCATCTCAAAAGTCACTGTCTTGGCAAAAGCCACCAAGTCTGCTAACTTAGCAAAAGAAAGGATGTAATAGATGTAAGGTTCTTTCTTTCCTTCAGCTTCTTGTTCAGCCTGCTCCTGCTCTTCTTCCCTGGCTTCTACTTGCTCTAGAGATTGAATCGCTTCGATATCATCCTTAGTCTTTTCTGCGATGCTTTTTTCCAAGGTTTTGATAAATTCATCTGGCGACATTTGAGCCAATTCTTCCATATCTGGTAAATCCGATAAGTCTTCAAAATCTAGATTTTGGTCAATCTTTGATTTGGTTACAAAGACATCTACCTTATCAGGTTTTGGAGTCACACGGAAGCTCAACATACCTGTATCCAAAAAGCTATCAGGCATTTCTAACTCATCCAAGATGGCATAAAAGAACTCTTCTGTTTTTTCTTGAGGAACGAGAAAGTCTGCAATCTCCATGCCACGATCCATCAAATCCTCTAAAGACATCGTGATTTTCAAAGTTGTATCACTAATTTGTTTCATTTTCATTGCTAGTAACCTCATACTTTCAGTTCTATCTATTATACTAGATTTTTACGATTTTATCAAAAGAATGAAGCGAGAATGTGATATAATACTAGAGACCATTTTACAATACAAGAAAGAAAGTACAATGAAAAATATAAAAGTTAATGCACTGGCTAGCTTGCTAGTCAATGTTCTCAATATCGTTTTTCCGCTAATAACCAATCCCTATCTGACGCGGATTCTCAGCAAATCCAACTACGGTTATTTCAATACCGCCAATACCTGGGCTAGCTTTGTCATTCCTTTAGCCGCCTTTGGAATATATAACTACGGGATTCGAGCTATCAGTAAGGTTAAGGATGATAAAAATAAAATCAACTATGTTTTCTCTAAATTATTCTATATCTCCATTATTACATCTGTTCTAACAACAAGTATCTATTTCCTATTTATTTACCTGGATAATAGTATTGAAAATTTAAAAGAACTCTACTATATACTTGGTGTCCAGGCTCTCTTCCAATTCCTTTATATCGAGTGGATGAACGAGGCTTATGAAAATTATGCTTTTATCTTATACAAAACCTTGGTTATTCGTATTGCTATGTTGGTCGCTATCTTCACCTTTGTAAAAACTCCAAATGATATCGTACCTTATGCAAT
>CAUOWW010000063.1:0-10374 GCA_963508345.1 uncultured bacterium | reverse complement strand
TAGCCCAAATCCAAGAAAAGATGACTCGTTTCTTGAAACAGTATCGTAGATAGGGCTTACATTCGAAAAAGCTGGAAACATTTGCCTTGAGCTATTGACAAAAGTGAAAGAATCAGATAGAATAGTAAAGTATGTTTAGTAACTGATCACTTTATAGCCGGCTAAACGAATACAAAATCTATGAGGAGGTATTCATCGTGAAACGTACTTATCAACCAAGTAAACTTCGTCGTGCGCGCAAACACGGATTCCGTAACCGTATGTCAACTAAAAACGGTCGTCGCGTATTGGCAGCTCGTCGTCGTAAAGGACGCAAAGTTTTGGCTGCATAATCCAAACGAATTCTATCAAAAATCAGTAGGAACTCGAGTCTACTGATTTTTATTTTTGTAAAAAAGTACAAAAAGCTTTATATTTTTGCTCAAATGGTGTATAATATTTCACATACTGTAAAAATGGAGAATAATCATGAAGAAATCAAAAGTTATGCTTTTTGGAGCTATGGCTTTGACAGCAGGTCTAGCTCTAGCAGCATGTGGGTCTTCCCAATCAAATAATGCAGACAAGACTTACTCTTATATCTTTGTCAATAATCCAGATACCTTGGATTATATTACCTCTACACGAGATTCTACATCTAGTATCACAACCAACTTGATTGATGGTTTGTTGGAAAACGATCAGTATGGCAATCTTATCCCATCTATGGCTGAGTCATGGACAGTGTCAAAAGATGGATTGACCTACACTTATAAAATCCGTCAGGGGGCTAAATGGTACACTTCTGAAGGAGAAGAGTATGCGGATGTAACTGCTCATGACTTTGTGACAGGTCTCAAGTATGCGGCTGATAAAAAAGCTGAAAACTTGTACTTAGTACAAGACTCTATCAAGGGGCTGGCAGACTATGTTGAAGGGAAATCATCTGATTTTGGAACTGTTGGTATTAAGGCGGTGGATGATTACACACTACAATACACCCTCAACCAACCTGAGACTTATTGGAACTCTAAAACAACAGCAAGTATCCTTAGTCCTGTAAATGAAGCCTTCTTGAAGTCTAAGGGAGATGACTTTGGAAGTGTGACGCCATCAAGTATCTTGTCAAATGGTCCTTACTTGTTTAAGTCCTTCACATCAAAATCTTTGATTGAATTTGATAAAAATCCTAACTATTGGGATAAGGACAATGTCAAAATTGAGAAAGTGAAGCTCTCTTTCTTTGACGGTTCTGACCAAGACAGCATTGCTAGAGGTTTCTTGGATGGTAACTATACAGATGGCCGTATTTTCCCAACAAGTTCAGTCTTTGCTGAACTCAAGAAGGGAAATGAGGACAAGATTACCTATACACCGCAAAACTCAGTGACTTTCTATTATCTTTTCAACGTGAATCGTCAAAGTTACAAGCAGACTATGAAACAGTCTGATAAGGAAAAGACAGATTCACGCGCAGCTATGCAAAATAAAGATTTCCGTCAGGCTATCAACTTTGCCTTTGACCGTCATGCTTATGCAGCGCAGACAAATGGTGAAGATGGAGCAGACCGTATCTTGCGTAACACGATTACACCAAGTAACTTTGTCCAAGTTGGCGATAAGAACTTCGGTGATATTGTCAATGAAAAAATTGTCAACTACGGTAAAGATTGGGCAAATATCAACCTAAACGATGGTAAGCAAGCCTTCTTGAACCCTGACAAGGCCAAAGAGAAGTTTGCGAAGGCCAAAGAAAGTCTGCAAGCTCAAGGAGTAACTTTCCCAATTCATTTGGATATGCCAGTTGACCAGACTGCTAAGTTAGATGTGCAACAGGCTGGCTCTCTCAAGCAAACAGTAGAAGCCACTCTTGGTAAGGATAATGTTATCATCGATGTTATCCAACTTTCTCCAGATGAAAAAGACCAGGCAACCTACTTTGCAGATACAGCAGAACAAAAAGACTACGATATTGACGTCTCAGGATGGGGTGGAGACTACTCAGATCCTAAGACTTACCTAGCTGTCCTTGACCCAGAGACAGGTTCTCAGTTGAAAAACATGGGCTTGTCTGAAGGAAAAGACAAGGAAGTCAAGGACAAGATTGGTCTTGCTGACTACAAGAAACTATTAGATCAGGCAGACGCTGAAATCACAGATACTCAGGCTCGATATGAAAAATATGCTGAAGCCCAAGCTTGGTTGACAGATAGTGCCCTCTTCCTACCAGTTCAAAGTGGCGGAGCCAACCCAATCTTCCGTAAGACTGTACCGTTTACAGGTCCATTCTCATTCGTTGGTCATAAGGGAAATGCAGACAACTACAAATATGTTGAATTGCAAAAAGAGCCAGTAACTGCTAAACAGTACCAAGAGCTCTATGAAAAATGGCTGAAAGAAAAAGCTGAGTCAAATAAAAAAGCTCAGGAAGATTTAGCTAACCACATTCAATAATATGCCTAGTCATTCTTTTCAGTTAATACTCAATGAAAATCAAAGAGCAAACTAGGAAGCTAGCCGCAGGTTGCTCAAAGCACTGCTTTGAGGTTGTAGATGAAACTGACGAAGTCAGTAACCATACCTACGGCAAGGTGAAGCTGACGTGGTTTGAAGAGATTTTCGAAGAGTATAAGCATAGTGACTGGATTCAGAAAAAGGCCCTACCAGATACTTCTTGGTTCTGGTAGGGCCTTTTCTTTATTCTTTTAAGTGATAAGAGTAGCTAGCGACAACGACGTCTTGGTGCCAACGAAGGGCGTATTTGAGTTTGAGACTCATCTGATTGTGCAGGATATTCTGCCAAGGTTTATTAGGGATAAACTGGGGTACCAGGACAGTGACTGTATAGTTCTTTTTCTGTGCATCCTCAGAGATTCGTTTGACATACTTGACAGTAGGGGTGATGATGTCGCGGTAGCTGGTCTTGATATTTTTCAGAGTAATGGTTGGGAAGTAATCGGCAAATTCTTGGAGAATTTCTTGGTCTTTTTCTACTGTTTCCTTGGTAGAAATATGCATGGCTAGGACTTCGTCACCAATACTTTGAGCGTAGTTAATGGCCCCGACGCTGACTCGGGTGACATTTCCTACTAGGACCAGAACCAGATTGCCGTCGTAAGTACGTTTTTCGATTCCTTCATAGAGTCGCAGTTGTTGGGCTACTTTTTGGTAATGACTGTGAATTGCCAAGAAGAGTAGGGTGAGTACGAGAATAATCGGGAAGAAAGGCCAGATATCACTGAGACGGAAAAAGAGCAAGATGAGCACGATAGCGTAGCAAATGATGGCTCCAAGGATATTGGCAAGGGCAGGTTTTAAGAAGTTTGCTCCTTTTTCCTTTTTCCAATGACGAATCATCCCAGTCTGAGATAGGGCGAAGGGAACGAAGACCCCGATAGTATAAAGAGGAATCAAGCGTTCAGTATTGCCATTAAAAATGAGAAGAAGAATCATAGCCCCAAAAGCCAGAGTTAAAATTCCATTGGAGTAGCCTAGGCGGTCTCCTTTTTCCATAAAGAGATGGGGCATGTATTTGTTTTTAGCCATATTGTAAGCCAGCATAGGGAAGGCCGAAAAGCCAGTATTTGCAGCTACGGCCAAAATCAGGGCTGTGGAGAATTGGAAGATATAATACCCAAGGTGGCCTAAGAAGGAAGTGCCAAGGATGCCTTGAGCCATCTGTGAAAGAATAGTTTCTCCGTGTTGAGGCATAATCCCCATCCAGTAGTTTAGGAAGGTGATACCAGCAAAAAGAAAACCTAAAATCAGTGACATAATGGTCAAGGTTTGAGCGGCATTCTTTTCTTTGGGAACTTTGAAAAAGGGAACGGCATTTGAAATAGCTTCAACCCCTGTCAGAGAGGCAGAGCCGCTGGTAAAAGCTCTTAGAATGAGAACGATAGACAGGCTCGGAACAGCATGCCCAATAGGTGAAGTAGCCTGATAGCTGAGAGTACCTGTCACTAGTTGAAAGATTCCATAGAGTAATAGAAAGACAGTACTGATGATAAAGAGATAGACAGGAATCATCAGTGAACTGGCAGATTCTTTTAAGCCCCGTAAGTTCAAGAGCATGAGCAAGCAAACCAGAAAAATGGAGATGTGGAGGTTGTAAGGGTGAAGAGCAGGGAGAGCTGCTGTGATAGCGTCAGCTCCAGATGCAACGGATACCGCTACGGTTAACATATAGTCAACCAGAAGACTACCTCCAGCGATCAAGCCAAGTTGGGGAGATAGATTTTCTCGAGTAACCATATAGGCCCCTCCCCCTTGAGGGGAGGCATGGATGATTTGACGGTAGGAAACGGTCAGGCTAGCTAGGAGCAGGAGGACAAAGAGGCCGATAGGAAGGCTCCACCATATAGCTAGAGGAGAGAGACTAGCCAAGACCAGGACTACTTGCTCAGGTCCATAGGCGATGGAGGACAGAGCGTCGCTTGACAACATGGCCAGTGCCTGCATTTTTCCCAGTAGTCCCCCTTCGCCTTCGGTTAAGGACTTAAGAGGACGACCGATAAAGGTCTGTTTTAATTTTGTAAACATAGTTATTTCCTTTGTTGAAAAATTCAATAAGTGTTATTATACTGCTTTGGAAAAAGAGCGTCAAGAGATGATGATGGGTTTTAGAATATTTTTTTCAGATGAGGAGAGAGGTCAGTTTTTTTGCTATAATAGTAGATAGAAAACGAGGTTAGAAGAGATGATTTTTGATACACATACACACTTGAATGTAGAAGAATTTGCAGGTCGTGAGGCAGAAGAAATTGCCTTGGCTGCTGAGATGGGTGTGACACAGATGAATATTGTTGGTTTTGATCAACCGACGATTGAGCGTGCCTTGGAGTTGGTAGATGAGTATGACCAACTTTACGCGACTATTGGTTGGCATCCGACAGAAGCTGGGACGTATACAGAGGAGATTGAAGCCTACTTGCTTGACAAGCTCAAGCATCCCAAGGTTGTTGCTTTAGGTGAAATTGGTTTAGACTACCATTGGATGACAGCGCCAAAAGAAGTACAGGAGCAGGTTTTTCGTCGTCAGATTCAGCTATCTAAGGACTTGGATTTGCCTTTTGTTGTCCATACCCGTGATGCGCTGGAAGATACCTATGAGATTATTAAGAGCGAGGGAGTTGGTCCCCGAGGTGGTATCATGCATTCATTTTCAGGGACGCTTGAGTGGGCAGAGAAGTTTGTGGAGCTTGGTATGATCATTTCCTTCTCAGGAGTGGTGACTTTCAAGAAGGCAACTGACATCCAAGAAGCAGCTAAAGAGTTACCTTTGGACAAGATTTTGGTGGAAACAGATGCGCCTTACTTAGCACCTGTACCCAAGCGTGGTCGCGAAAATAGAACAGCCTATACTCGTTATGTAGTGGACTTTATAGCTGACTTGCGTGGGATGACGGCAGAAGAGCTAGCGACGGTAACAACTGCAAATGCGGAGCGAATTTTTGGATTGGACAGCAAGTAATGAAAGAAAAAATTTCCCAAGTCATCGTGGTCGAAGGTCGCGATGATACGGCCAATCTCAAACGTTACTTCGATGTAGAGACCTATGAGACTCGAGGTTCTGCCATCAATGATCAGGATATAGAGCGGATTCAGCGTCTGCACCAACGTCATGGGGTCATTGTCTTTACAGACCCAGATTTTAATGGGGAGCGGATTCGGCGCATGATTATGACGGCCATTCCAACGGTTCAGCATGCCTTCCTCAAACGAGAAGAAGCTGTTCCTAAGTCCAAAACCAAGGGGCGTTCTCTGGGAATTGAGCATGCCAGTTATGAAGACCTGAAAACGGCTCTAGCTCAGGTAACAGAACAATTTGAACATGAGAGTCAGTTTGATATCAGTCGTAGCGACTTGATTCGCCTTGGTTTTCTAGCAGGGGCAGATAGCCGTAAGCGACGAGAATATCTAGGAGAGGCTCTCCGAATTGGCTATTCTAACGGCAAGCAACTCCTCAAGCGCTTAGAGTTGTTTGGGGTCACCTTGGCAGAAGTGGAAGAAGCTATGAAATCTTATGAGGATAGCTAAGCAGACACAAAATGTAAGGGGAATGTGTTACAATAGTAGTAACAGATAATAGAAAAGAGAATAGATGAGAATTGCAGATTATAGCGTGACCAAGGCAGTGCTGGAGCGTCACGGTTTTACCTTTAAAAAATCCTTTGGGCAAAATTTCTTGACGGATACCAATATCCTTCAAAAAATCGTGGATACAGCTGAAATTGATGACCAGGTTAATGTTATCGAAATTGGGCCAGGTATTGGTGCCTTGACGGAGTTTTTGGCTGAGCGTGCAGCTCAGGTTATGGCCTTTGAAATCGACCACCGTTTGGTACCGATTTTGGCAGATACCTTGCGTGATTTTGACAATGTGACCGTGGTTAACGAGGACATTCTCAAGGTTGATTTGGCGCAACATATCCAGAATTTTAAAAATCCTGACCTGCCCATCAAGGTAGTGGCTAATTTGCCTTACTACATCACGACGCCCATTCTCATGCACTTGATTGAAAGTGGGATTCCTTTTAGTGAGTTTGTGGTCATGATGCAAAAGGAAGTGGCGGACCGCATTTCCGCTCAACCGAATACCAAGGCTTATGGTAGCTTGTCGATTGCGGTTCAGTACTACATGACTGCCAAGGTTGCCTTCATCGTACCTCGTACGGTATTTGTGCCAGCGCCAAACGTGGACTCTGCTATTTTGAAAATGGTACGTCGTCCAGAACCAGCTGTAGCAGTGGAAGACGAGAACTTTTTCTTTAAGGTTTCTAAGGCTAGTTTCACCCATCGCCGCAAGACCTTGTGGAATAACTTGACAGGTTACTTTGGCAAGACTGAGGAAGTCAAGGACAAGCTGACCAAGGCCTTGGACCAAGCGGGCTTGTCACCAAGTGTACGTGGGGAAGCTCTCAGCTTGGCAGAATTTGCCAGCCTAGCAGATGCGCTTAAAGGGCAAGGACTCTAAGATGCAGGGACAAATCATTAAAGCCTTGGCGGGGTTCTACTATGTAGAAAGTGATGGTCAGGTTTATCAAACACGCGCGCGTGGGAATTTCCGTAAAAAAGGCCATACTCCCTACGTTGGGGATTTGGTCGACTTTTCTGCCGAGGAAAATTCAGAGGGCTATATCCTCAAGATTCACGAACGGAAAAATAGTCTGGTCCGTCCGCCTATTGTCAATATTGACCAAGCTGTAGTGATCATGTCTGTCAAGGAACCGGACTTCAACAGCAATTTGCTGGATCGCTTCTTGGTTCTTTTGGAACACAAGGGCATCCATCCCATTGTCTATATTTCCAAGATGGATTTGTTGGAAGATAGAGGAGAATTGGATTTTTATGAACAGACTTATGGTGACATCGGCTATGACTTTGTGACCAGTAAAGAGGAACTCCTGCCTTTGTTAACAGGAAAGGTTACGGTCTTTATGGGGCAGACAGGTGTTGGGAAGTCAACTCTTCTCAATAAAATCGCACCAGACCTTAATCTTGAAACAGGAGAAATTTCAGACAGTCTGGGTCGTGGTCGTCATACCACTCGAGCTGTTAGTTTTTACAACCTTAATGGGGGTAAAATCGCGGACACACCAGGTTTTTCATCACTGGATTATGAAGTGTCAACGGCTGAAGAACTTAATCAGGCCTTTCCAGAGATTGATAGTGTCAGTCGAGACTGCAAATTCCGTACTTGTACCCATACCCACGAGCCGTCCTGTGCAGTGAAGCCAGCAGTCGAGGAGGGAGTCATTGCGTCCTTCCGTTTTGACAACTACCTGCAATTCCTTAGCGAAATTGAAAATCGTAGAGAAACCTACAAAAAAGTCAGCAAAAAAATTCCAAAATAAGGAGAAACCTATGTCTCAATACAAGATTGCTCCGTCAATTCTGGCAGCAGATTATGCCAACTTTGAACGTGAAATCAAACGTCTAGAAGCAACTGGTGCAGAATATGCCCATATCGATATCATGGATGGTCATTTTGTGCCACAAATCAGTTTTGGTGCGGGTGTGGTCGAATCTCTTCGTCCCCATAGCAAGATGGTCTTTGACTGCCATTTGATGGTAGCTAATCCAGAGCATCATCTGGAAGACTTTGCGCGTGCGGGAGCAGATATCATCAGCATCCATGTAGAAGCAACGCCTCATATTCATGGTGCCCTCCAAAAAATTCGTTCACTCGGTGTCAAGCCATCTGTTGTTATCAATCCTGGTACGCCTGTTGAAGCTATCAAGCACGTCCTTCATCTAGTTGACCAAGTCCTAGTCATGACAGTTAACCCTGGATTTGGTGGTCAAGCCTTTCTGCCAGAAACCATGGATAAGGTTCGTGAGCTGGTTGCCCTTCGTGATGAAAAAGGTTTGAACTTTGAGATTGAAGTGGATGGTGGGATTGATGATAAAACGATTGCTCAAGCCAAAGAAGCTGGTGCGACCGTTTTTGTAGCAGGTTCCTATGTCTTTAAGGGAGATGTCAATGAGCGAGTACAAACTCTCAGAAAACAACTGGACTAGGGTTGCCGTTTTTGCAGGCGGAGACCGCGGTCATTATCGGACAGATTTTGATTGCTTTGTCGGTGTGGATCGAGGCTCGCTCTGGGTCTTGGAAGAAAATCTGCCTCTTGCTCTAGCAGTTGGAGATTTTGATTCTGTCACTGCAGAAGAGCGACAGGTGATTCAAAAACGTGCCCAGCATTTTGTCCAAGCGCGACCAGAAAAAGATGATACTGATTTGGAATTGGCTCTCTTAACCATCTTTGAACAAAATCCTCAGGCTCAAGTCACTATTTTCGGTGCTTTGGGTGGTCGTATTGACCATATGTTGGCTAATGTCTTTCTGCCTAGTAATCCCAAGTTGGTGCCCTATATGCGCCAGATAGCGATTGAGGATGGACAAAACTTGATTACTTATTGTCCAGAAGGGACCAGTCAGCTAGAACCTCGTTCAGACTACGACTATCTAGCCTTTATGCCAGTTCGGGATAGCCAGCTGACCATTCTCGGAGCTAAGTATGAGTTGACAGAGGACAATTTTTTCTTTAAAAAAGTGTACGCTTCTAACGAATATATAGATAGGGAAGTGTCAGTGACTTGCCCAGATGGCTATGTGGTTGTACTGCATAGCAAGGACAGGAGGTAAGATGGAAAGTTTACTTGTTCTATTATTAATTGCCAACCTAGCTGGACTCTTTCTGATTTGGCAGAGGCAGGATAAGCAGGAAAAACATCTCAGTAAGAGCTTGGAGGATCAGGCAGATCACTTGTCAGACCAGTTGGATTACCGCTTTGAACAAGCCAGACAAGCCAGCCAGTTAGATCAAAAAGACTTGGAAGTAGCTGTCAGCGACCGTTTGCAAGAAGTTCGAATCGAATTGCACCAAGGTTTGACGCAAGTCCGTCAAGAAATGACAGATAGTCTCCTCCAAACTAGAGACAAGACTGACCAACGTCTCCAAGCCTTGCAGGAATCAAATGAGCAACGTCTAGAACAAATGCGCCAAACGGTCGAGGAAAAACTAGAAAAGACCTTGCAGACGCGCTTACAAGCTTCCTTTGAGACAGTTTCCAAACAACTGGAGTCTGTCAATCGTGGCCTTGGAGAAATGCAGACAGTTGCCCGTGATGTTGGAGCCCTCAATAAGGTTCTCTCAGGAACCAAGACGCGAGGGATTCTGGGGGAATTGCAACTGGGGCAAATCATCGAGGACATTATGACCCCTGCCCAGTACGAACGAGAATATGCAACGGTTGAAAACTCCAGTGAACGAGTGGAGTATGCCATTAAGTTGCCTGGACAGGGTGACCAGGAATATGTCTACTTACCGATTGACTCCAAGTTTCCACTGGCAGATTATTATCGCTTAGAAGAAGCCTATGAAGCGGGTGACAAGGACGAGATCGAACGCTGTCGTAAGTCACTCTTAGCAAGCGTCAAGCGCTTTGCCAAGGATATTAGGAACAAGTACATAGCACCACCTCGGACGACCAATTTTGGAGTTTTGTTTGTTCCGACAGAAGGGCTCTACTCAGAAATCGTCCGCAATCCTGTCTTCTTTGATGATTTGAGACGGGAGGAGCAGATTATTGTCGCAGGTCCAAGTACCCTATCAGCCCTCCTCAATTCCCTATCAGTTGGCTTCAAGACTCTCAGTATCCAAAAGAGTGCCGACCATATCAGTAAGACTCTTGCTAGCGTCAAGACCGAGTTTGGCAAGTTCGGAAGCATTCTGGTTAAGGCACAAAAACACCTCCAACATGCCTCTGGCAATATTGAGGAATTATTAAACCGTCGCACTACAGCTATCGAGCGAACGCTCCGTCACATTGAGTTGTCAGAAGGTGAGCCTGCGCTTGATCTACTCCATTTCCAAGAAAATGAGGAAGAAT
>CAUOWW010000062.1:0-11120 GCA_963508345.1 uncultured bacterium | reverse complement strand
GAAAATCAATCGTGTCAAGATTTTATATCCCTTGCAGGCCTTCTTTGTTAGTTTCCTCAAAGGAACACCGATTTTGGTGCAACTCATGTTGACTTACTACGGAATCCCTTTAGCTTTGAAGGCCCTCAATCAGCAATGGGGTACTGGTCTCAATATCAATGCGATTCCAGCGGCTGCTTTTGCTATTGTTGCTTTTGCTTTTAATGAGGCAGCTTATGCTAGTGAAACCATTCGTGCAGCCATTCTCTCAGTCAACCCTGGTGAGATTGAGGCGGCACGCAGTCTGGGGATGACCCGAGCACAAGTTTATCGTCGCGTGATTATTCCTAATGCGGCTGTTGTGGCGACTCCAACCTTGATTAATTCCCTCATCGGCTTGACCAAGGGAACTTCCCTAGCCTTTAGTGCGGGTGTTGTGGAAGTCTTTGCCCAAGCTCAGATTTTGGGTGGAGCTGATTACCGCTATTTTGAACGCTTTATCTCCGTTGCCCTTGTTTATTGGGTAGTCAATATCGGAATTGAAAGCCTCGGTCGTTTCATCGAGAGAAAAATGGCTATTTCTGCACCTGATACCGTGCAAACAGATGTGAAAGGAGACCTTCGTTAATGATTAAGATTTCGAATTTAAGCAAATCCTTTTCAGGACAGACTGTCTTGGATCATCTGAACTTGGATATCCAAAAAGGAGAAGTCGTAGCCTTGATTGGTTCTTCAGGAGCTGGAAAATCAACCTTTCTTCGCAGTCTCAATTATCTTGAAACACCTGACAGTGGCTCTATTCAGATTGATGATTTCTCAGTTGATTTTTCTAAAATCACTCAAGAAGAAATCCTTGCCCTTCGTCGCAAGTTATCTATGGTTTTCCAACAGTTTAATTTGTTTGAGCGCCGTACAGCACTTGATAATGTGAAAGAAGGCTTGCTTGTTGTCAAGAAATTATCTGACCAAGAAGCGACTAAGATTGCCAAGGAAGAGTTGGCTAAGGTTGGGCTTTCTGACCGTGAAAACCATTATCCTCGCCATTTATCAGGTGGACAGAAGCAACGGGTTGCCCTCGCGCGTGCGCTTGCTATGAAACCAGATGTCTTGCTCTTAGACGAACCAACTTCAGCTCTTGACCCAGAATTGGTCGGTGAAGTAGAGAAGTCTATTGCAGATGCTGCTAAGTCAGGTCAAACCATGATTTTGGTCAGTCATGATATGTCCTTTGTAGCCCAAGTAGCTGATAAGATTCTCTTCTTAGATAAGGGGAAAATTATCGAGTCTGGAACACCAGATGAGATTATCCACCATCCAAAAGAAGAGCGAACAAAAGAATTCTTCGCTAGTTACAAACGGACTTATATTTGATATAATGGATAAAGGAAAACTCAGTTAGCTGGACTAGCTGAGTTTACTCTTTAAAAAAGATAGAAATGAGAGAAATCATGCTACTGCAACTATTTTCTTTATATTTCGAGAGTTTGATCTTGACCACTATCCTCGTCCTGATTTTTTTAGGGATTTGGATTGGACTGAGAGCCATGTCGGGAGTTGATAAGACAGCCAAGGCTCGCCAAGCCCATCTCTATGATATGATTATGATTGGGGTCTTGGTTGTTCCAGTATTATCCTTTGCGGTTATGAGTTTAATTCTTGTTTTCAAGGCATAATCCTTGCGTGATTGACAAGAAAGAGTTAGAATAAAGATAGTTACAACAAGAAAGAAGGAATTTATATGTACGATACTATTATTATCGGTGCTGGACCTGCAGGTATGACTGCAGCCTTGTATGCTGCTCGCAGCAATCTGAAAGTAGCTTTGATTGAAGGTGGTCTGCCAGGTGGTCAGATGAATAATACCTCTGATATCGAAAATTACCCAGGGTACGCTAATATCAGTGGCCCAGAATTGGCTGAAAAGATGTTTGAACCACTTGAAAATCTTGGTGTTGAGCACATTTATGGTTATGTTGAAAATGTAGAAGACCATGGTGATTTTAAGAAAGTAACTACTGATGACCAAACATATGAAACTCGTACCGTTATCGTAGCAACTGGTTCTAAACACCGTCCTTTGGGAGTACCTGGAGAAGAAGAACTGAACAGTCGTGGTGTTTCTTACTGTGCTGTGTGTGATGGTGCTTTCTTCCGTGACCAAGATTTGTTGGTAGTTGGTGGTGGAGATTCAGCTGTTGAAGAAGCCCTCTTCTTGACTCGCTTTGCTAAGACTGTTACCATTGTTCACCGTCGAGATCAACTTCGTGCCCAAAAGGTTTTACAAGACCGCGCCTTTGCGAATGAGAAAATCAGCTTTATTTGGGATTCTGTAGTGAAGGAAATCAAGGGTGAAAACCGAGTAGAATCTGTCGTCTTTGAAAATGTAAAAACAGGTCAAGTGACAGAACAAGCCTTCGGTGGTGTCTTTATCTATGTTGGTTTGGACCCTCTTAGCGATTTTGTTAAAGAATTGAATATTCAAGATCAGGCAGGTTGGATTGTGACAGATAACCACATGAAAACTGCAGTTGACGGTATCTTTGCAGTTGGAGATGTTCGCTTGAAAGACCTTCGCCAAGTAACAACAGCAGTTGGAGATGGAGCTATCGCTGGTCAAGAAGCTTACAAGTTTATCACCGAACATAGTTAATCATAAAAAAGTTTCCAATCAGATGACTGGAAACTTTTTTTATAGTCTATTTCGGAAAACTTCATACATGAGAATGGCTGCAGCAACACTGGCATTAAGGCTTTGAACATGTCCATTCATAGGAATGGTAATCATCTCATCAACCTGTTTTTTGATGTTGCTAGAGATGCCTTTTCCTTCATTTCCGATGATGAGGGCGATTTTCCCTTTTGTATTCCACTTGTGGCAAGGAGTACCATTCATATCTGTTCCAAAGGTCCAGAATCCTTCATCCTTGAGTTTGTCCAGAGTTTGGCTCAGATTGGTCACTCGAGCGATTGGAACGTGCTCAATAGCACCTGTGGCCGTCTTGGAAACGACAGGAGTAACTCCGACAGCACGGTGCTTGGGAATGATGACTCCTGAAACATTGGTTGCATCGGCGGTTCTTAAGATGGAGCCTAGGTTATGAGGGTCGGTTAACCCGTCCAGAATTAATAGAAGTGGATTTTCTTCTTGGCGTGTTTGGGCAAGGATGTGATCCAACTCGCTATAGGCAAATTCAGACACTCGTAGAACAAAACCTTGGTGGACAGCACCTTCAGTCATCTCAGAGAGGGATTTTTTTGAAGTCCAAGAAATGGACACCTTCTTTTCTGTAGCCAGTTCCTTGACTTTCTCAACGTTCTTACCTCGGAGATCTTCTTGGAGGTAAAGTTTGTTTCCTGTGTTTGCAAGGAGGGCTTCGGTAACGGCGTGGACGCCATAGACAATATCATTTGTTTTCATGCCTCTATTATAACACAAAACCCCGTCTTGCAACGGGATTTTCTTTATTCTAGAATCAGTAAACCATCTTTAACTGCAAATGGGTCTTTTTCATTGATACGATCGTAAAACATGATACCGTTTATGTGGTCAATTTCATGCTGAACAACGATGGAGTTATAACCTTTAAGTTTGATACGGTGTTTTTCCCCATCCTTGTCAAAGTAGTCAACAGTAACGCGAGCATGGCGAACAACATAGCCAGGCACGTTGCGGTCAACAGACAGACAACCTTCTCCTTCACCAAGAGCAGCATCTTGAACAGAGTGAGAGACAATTTTGGGATTGTACATAATGGCTTGTAAGTCGTAGGCTTCCTGTGGAGTTTCGCCTTCTTCAACAATATTAGGCACCAAAACAGCGATAATGCGTTTTGAGATATCTAATTGAGGAGCAGCAAGACCAACACCACCTCGGAGCCCCATTTTTTCAGCCATGACAGGATCTTGGGAATGTTTGAGGAATTGCATCATCTTTTCGCCAAGGATGATTTCCTGGTCAGACAGTGGGAAAGTGACCTCCTCAGCAACTGCGCGAAGAGTTGGGTTCCCCTCGCGGATAATATCGTTCATATCAATTAAGTGAGCAGCTTTTGTAATACGTTCTATTGCAGACATTTTCTCTCCTTTCATTACCTCTACATGATATCACAAAATGACAAGGATTGAAAGCATTACGGCATCGAGTTTTTATAGAAAATGCGAAGCAGGTTCGATTCAATTGTGAAAGAATTACTTATCTGTGATATAATAAAAAGAAAAGGCTTGCATTAGAAAGCAGGGAGAATGAAGATGCAGAGAAGACAAGATAGATATAAACGTGGACCAGTTTTTCATTTTATGAGGGGGTTTGTAAACTTTTTTAGGAGTTATCGCAAGTGGAGTAATAAGGGATTTGTGGCCATACTCTTGCTAGCAGTTGCTTTATCAATGGGCTTGGTCTTATTGTTTGAAAGTTTCCAAGGAATTCCCTTGACCAGTCAAAAAAAGGATACCATTTCTCAAGAAGCAAATAAGACCAATCAAAATGCTAAGGATCAGGAAGAGGAAAAAACTGCAAGAATTATGGCCAACGGGGACCTCCTCTATCATATTCCCATCTATCGTTCTGCCTTAAAAGAAGATGGAACCTATGATTTTCATGAAAATTTTGACTATGTGAAACCATGGCTCAAACAAGCAGATCTGATTATAGGTGATTTTGAAGGTACTGTGAACAAGGACCATTATTTGGCTGGTTATCCTCTCTTTAATGCACCTGGAGAAGTCATGGATGCCATCAAGGATGCTGGTTATCAAGTGCTAGACTTGGCGCATAACCATATCCTAGATTCACAAATAGAAGGTGTGGTTTCAACAGCAGATGCTATTGAGAAGGCAGGAATGACACCTATTGGAGTATATACGCATGAGTCCCGTGATCAAGCTCCACTGGTTATCAAGGAAGTGAATGGTATCAAGGTTGCACTTTTGGCCTATTCTTATGGATTTAATGGAATTGAGCAAAGTATTTCCCAAGAAGACTATAACCGCTATCTTTCAGACCTAAATGAAGACAAGATGAAGGCTGAAATTGAACGGGCAGAGAAGGAAGCGGATATCACCATTATCATGCCTCAAATGGGTGTGGAGTATCGCTTGGAACCAACTGAAGAACAAAAGGCTCTTTATCACAAGATGATCGATTGGGGAGCTGATATTATCTTTGGAGGGCACCCTCACGTAGTTGAACCATCTGAAACGGTTGAAAAAGATGGAGACAAGAAACTCATTATCTATTCAATGGGGAACTTCATTTCCAATCAACGAATTGAAACCATGCAAGATGAAGAGAATGCTAAATGGACAGAGCGTGGCGTGCTCATGGATGTGACCATTAAGAAAAAAGCAGGTAAGACGACAATCGAAACTGCCAAAGCGCATCCTTCTTGGGTAAACCGTACACCGAAAGGAACCTATTCCCCAGAAGGTTATCCACTCTTCCTTTACCAAACTTATATCTTAGAAGATTTTATCGAGGGTGGTAGTCATCGTGACCAGTTAGATGAAGCGACTAAAGAACGAATTGATGCAGCCTATAAAGAAATGAACGAACATGTGGGATTGAAGTGGGACTAGCTTGAATTCAGAGGAAAGAAAATGACGATTAAAGTAATTGCGACAGATATGGATGGGACCTTGCTGGATGCTAGAGGCCAGCTTGATATCCCACGCTTGGAAAAGATTTTAGATCAGTTGGATCAAAGGGGTATTCGTTTTGTCATCGCGACGGGGAATGAAATTCACCGCATGAGGCAACTACTGGAGCACTTGGTCGATCGAGTGGTTCTGGTTGTTGCAAACGGTGCTCGTATTTTTGAAAACAATGAACTGATTCAGGCTCAGACTTGGGATGATGCTATTGTCGACAAAGCTTTGGCTCATTTCGAGGGTCGAGCATGTCAGGACCAGTTTGTTGTAACGGGGATGAAGGGTGGTTTCGTCAAGGAAGGTACGATTTTCACAGACCTTGAAAGTTTTATGACTCCAGAAATGATTGAAAAATTCTATCAACGGATGCAGTTTGTGGATGAGTTAACCTCTGACCTCTTTGGTGGTGTTCTCAAGATGAGCATGGTTGTTGGTGAGGAGCGTTTGAGTTCGGTCTTGGAAGAAATCAATGACCTCTTTGATGGCCATGTTCGGGCTGTATCGAGTGGCTATGGTTGCATTGATATCCTCCAAGCTGGAATTCATAAAGCATGGGGCTTGGAAGAATTACTCAAGCGCTGGGATTTGAATCCCCGACAAATCATGGCTTTTGGTGACAGTGAAAATGATGTTGAAATGCTTGAAATGGCTGGAATTGCCTATGCGATGGAAAATGCTGATGACAAGGCCAAAGCTGTGGCGACTGCTCTAGCGCCAGCCAACAGCCAAGGAGGAGTTTATCAAGTCTTGGAAAACTGGTTAGAAAAAGGAGAATGAAGTGGCAGTACAGTTATTAGAAAATTGGTTACTAAAGGAACAAGAAAAAATTCAAACCAAGTATCGTCACTTAAATCAGGTTTCTATTCTAGAGCCAGACATTCTTTTTATTGGGGATTCCATTGTCGAATATTACCCTCTGCAGGAACTATTTGGGACTTCGAAGACGATTGTCAATCGAGGCATTCGAGGCTATCAGACAGGGCTGTTACTAGAGAATCTAGATGCGCATCTTTACGGTGGAACAGTAGATAAAATTGTCCTTTTGATTGGGACAAATGATATCGGAAAAGATGTGCATGTGAATGAGGCTCTCAATAATCTCGAAGCTATCATTCAATCCATTGCTCGCGATTATCCACTGACAGAGATGAAATTGCTTTCCATTTTGCCAGTCAATGAGGGAGAGGAGTACAAGCAGACAGTCTATATCCGCACGAATGAAAAAATTCAGAAATGGAATCAAGCCTATCAAGAGCTTGCTTCTGCCTATATGCAGGTGGAATTTGTGCCAGTTTTTGATAGTTTGACAGGCCAGGCAGGTCAACTCAAAAAAGAATATACAACTGATGGACTGCACCTCAGTATTGCTGGTTATCAGGCTTTGACCAAAGCTTTGAAAGACTATCTTTTGTAGTTAATTGCTTTCCTTTTTGCATTTTTGAGTTAGATAAGGTATAATGGTTTTATTGTCTTTTGGGGTCGTTACGGATTCGACAGGCATTATGAGGCATATTTTGCGACTCGTGTGGCGACGTAAACGCTCAGTTAAATATAACTGCAAAAAATAACACTTCTTACGCTCTAGCTGCCTAAAAACCAGCAGGCGTGACCCGATTTGGATTGCTCGTGTTCAATGACAGGTCTTATTATTAGCGAGATACGATTGAGTCTTGTCTAGTGGCTTGATAAGAGATTGATAGACTCGCAGTTTCTAGGCTTGAGTTATGTGTCGAGGGACTGTTAAACTAATACATAACCTATGGTTGTAGACAAATATGTTGGCAGGTGTTTGGACGTGGGTTCGACTCCCACCGGCTCCATTATTCCTTTGCATTCTTTTGCATTCCTTGGTAAAACGTTGTTAAATCAACGTTTTTTATTTTTGTCTTTGGTATTTCTTTGCATTCTTTTGCGAAAAGGATACAACAAAGGAGTCACATATAGACCCTAAAACAGACCCTATTTTTAAAAAAGCGATAAAAAAAAGATACAACATTTGTCGCATCCTAGAAATAATTTTTCTTTTCTACGGAAGACATGGGATTCGAACCCACGCACGCTGTTACACGCCTACCGCGTTTCCAACACGGCCTCTTAAGCCTCTTGAGTAATCTTCCAATACTTACTCAAATAGTCTACCATAAATGCTCTTATCTTGCAATAAAAATTCTAGAAATAAGAAAATGATATATTTTGAAAGAAAATGACAAAAAATGCTTGACTTTGAAAGAAAGTGTGATAGAATGAATACTGTAAACGATAACAGGAGGTGATTCAGTGTTAAAAGCAGAACGTAAACAATTGATTTTAGAGGAGTTAAATCAACATCATGTAGTTTCTCTAGAAAAATTAGTTAGTTTGCTAGAGACCTCAGAATCAACGGTGCGAAGAGACTTGGATGAGTTGGAAGCAGAAAACAAGCTTCGTCGCGTGCATGGTGGAGCAGAATTGCCCCACTCCTTGCAGGAAGAGGAAACCATTCAAGAAAAATCTGTCAAAAACCTTCAAGAGAAGAAGCTGTTGGCTCAGAAAGCAGCCTCTCTCATCAAGGAACAAGATGTCATCTTTATCGATGCTGGAACAACAACTGCCTTTTTGATTCATGAATTGGTTAATAAGAATGTTACAGTCGTGACCAACTCGATTCACCATGCAGCACAGTTGGTTGAAAAGCAGATTCCAACTGTCATGGTTGGAGGAAGTGTCAAGATGGCGACAGATGCTAGCATCGGGGGCGTTGCTCTTAACCAGATTAACCAATTGCACTTTGACCGCGCCTTTATCGGGATGAATGGTGTGGACGATGGTTATTATACGACTCCTGATATGGAGGAGGGGGCTGTGAAGCGTGCTATTTTAGAGAATGCCAAACAGACCTATGTCTTGGTGGATTCGTCTAAAATTGGACAAACTTGCTTTGCCAAGGTAGCACCACTCAAACGAGCTATTGTTATCACAAGTCAAGGGCATGAGCTCTTGCAGGCTATTAAGGAGAAAACGGAGGTAATAGAAGTATGATTTATACAGTCACACTCAATCCATCCATTGACTATATCGTGCGTTTGGACCAAGTCCAAGTCGGTAGTGTCAATCGTATGGACAGTGATGATAAGTTTGCTGGTGGGAAAGGAATCAATGTCAGTCGTGTCTTGAAACGCTTAGATGTTCCCAATACAGCAACTGGATTTATCGGTGGTTTTACTGGTAAATTTATCACAGATACTCTGGCAGAGGAAGAAATCGAGACACGTTTTGTCCAAGTAGCAGAAGATACTCGTATCAACGTCAAAATCAAAGCAGACCAAGAAACAGAAATCAATGGAACGGGTCCAACTGTTGAACCAGCTCAGTTAGAAGAATTGAAAGCTATCTTATCTAGTTTGACAGCAGAAGATACGGTTGTGTTTGCAGGTTCAAGTGCTAAAAATCTAGGTAATGTCATCTACAAGGATTTAATTGCCTTGACGCGCCAGACTGGTGCGCAAGTGGTTTGTGACTTTGAAGGACAGACCTTGATTGATAGTTTGGAATACCAACCGCTCTTGGTCAAACCAAATAATCATGAACTTGGAGCAATTTTTGGGGTTAAACTCGAAAGTTTAGATGAAATTGAGAAATACGCTCGTGAGTTACTGGCTAAAGGTGCTCAAAACGTCATTATCTCTATGGCTGGCGACGGTGCCCTTCTTGTCACATCTGAGGGAGCATACTTTGCCAAACCAATCAAAGGGACAGTCAAAAATTCAGTTGGAGCTGGTGATTCTATGGTTGCTGGATTTACTGGTGAATTTGTCAAATCAACAGACACAGTAGAAGCCTTCAAATGGGGAGTGGCTTGCGGAACGGCCACCACCTTCTCAGATGACTTGGCAACGGCGGAATTTATTAAAGAAACATATGAAAAAGTTGAGGTAGAAAAAAGATGAAAATTCAAGACCTATTGAGAAAAGATGTTATGTTGCTGGATTTGCAGGCGACTGAAAAAACAGCTGTCATTGAAGAGATGATTAAAAGTTTAACAGACCACGGTTATGTGACAGATTTTGAAACCTTTAAAGAAGGAATTTTGGCGCGTGAAGCTTTGACTTCTACTGGTTTAGGAGATGGTATCGCAATGCCTCACAGCAAAAACGCTGCTGTCAAAGAGGCGACGGTTCTTTTTGCTAAGTCAAATAAGGGTGTTGACTACGAGAGCTTGGATGGACAAGCAACTGACCTCTTCTTTATGATTGCAGCTCCAGAAGGTGCCAATGACACCCACTTGGCAGCCTTGGCAGAATTGTCTCAATACTTGATGAAAGACGGTTTTGCTGACAAACTTCGTCAAGCAACATCAGCTGATCAAGTTATTGACCTCTTTAACCAAGCTTCAGAAAAAACGGAAGAGCCTGTTCAAGTACCTGCTAATGAATCTGGTGACTTTATCGTTGCTGTTACAGCTTGTACAACAGGTATTGCCCACACTTACATGGCCCAAGAAGCCCTACAAAAAGTGGCTGCTGAAATGGGGGTTGGCATTAAGGTCGAAACCAACGGTGCCAGTGGTGTTGGTAACCAACTAACTGCGGAAGACATTCGTAAGGCTAAAGCTGTTATCATCGCAGCAGACAAGGCCGTTGAAATGAATCGTTTCGATGGCAAACCATTGATCAATCGTCCAGTTGCTGACGGTATCCGTAAGACAGAAGAATTGATCAACTTAGCTCTTTCAGGAGATGCTGAAGTTTATCGTGCTGCCAATGGAGCCAAAGCTGCAACAGCAAGCAACGAAAAACAAAGCCTTGGTGGCGCCTTCTACAAACACTTGATGAGTGGTGTATCTCAAATGTTGCCATTCGTTATCGGTGGTGGTATCATGATTGCCCTTGCCTTCTTGATTGATGGTGCTTTGGGTGTGCCAAATGAAAACCTTGGCAATCTTGGTTCCTACCATGAGCTAGCTTCTATGTTCATGAAAATTGGTGGAGCTGCCTTTGGTTTGATGCTTCCAGTCTTTGCAGGTTATGTTGCCTACTCTATCGCTGAAAAACCAGGTTTGGTAGCAGGTTTCGTGGCTGGTGCTATTGCCAAAGAAGGTTTTGCCTTTGGTAAAATTCCTTATGCCGCAGGTGGTGAAGCAACTTCAACTCTTGCAGGTGTCTCATCTGGTTTCCTAGGTGCCCTTGTTGGTGGATTTATCGCAGGTGCTTTAGTTCTTGCTATCAAGAAATACGTTAAAGTTCCTCGTTCACTTGAAGGTGCTAAATCAATCCTTCTCTTGCCACTTCTTGGAACAATCTTGACAGGATTTGTCATGCTAGCTGTTAACATCCCAATGGCAGCAATCAACACTGCTATGAATGACTTCCTAGGCGGTCTTGGGGGAGGTTCAGCTGTCCTTCTTGGTATCGTCCTTGGTGGAATGATGGCTGTTGACATGGGTGGACCAGTCAACAAAGCTGCTTATGTCTTTGGTACAGGTACGCTTGCAGCGACTGTTTCTTCAGGTGGTTCTG
>CAUOWW010000061.1:0-11217 GCA_963508345.1 uncultured bacterium | reverse complement strand
AAGACCATTGACCATTTGCAGTCGCCCATCCTGTTGCCATAGCGCCACTGCCTTTTAGGTAATACCAAGTATCCCCTTCTTTGTACCAACCTGTACGCATAGCGCCACTATTTGCGAGTGAGTACCAGGTGTTACCTTCCTTGTACCAGCCTGTGCGCATAGCACCACTATCTGCTAGTGAATACCAGGTGTTACCATCTTTGAGCCAGCCTGTCTGCATTTTACCAGAACCGTCAAAATAGTACCAAGAGCCAGCATTTTGTACCCATTTGTTTTTAGCGAGACTGCCATCTTGAGAAAGATTCCAGTCAGCACCATTTTTAACCCAAGTATCTGCAGCCTGTACTTGATTGATAGACAATAGTAGGCCAGCACCTGCAAGCAAACCAAGTGTAAGTAGTTTAGATTTTTTCATAGCCGTTTCCTCCAATTAGTAACAAATTATTTATGACATTTAAATTTTATTGCTACCAAACTCGTCTAGCTCCGTCAATAGATCCAATGTATTCATTGTTAGTTATGTTTACAAATTTTCTTACAGAATTTGCATGAACCACTTGGTTACCGCCAATATTAATTCCCACATGCTCAAGATTATTAAAGAAAATTAAATCTCCAGGTTTTTCACTACCAGTTACATCAATTCCTTGCTTAAATTGAGATCTAGTATCAGTTCCTAAGTAAATGTCAAAGTTTTTATATATGGCATATGTAAATCCTGAGCAATCTACACCCTTATTCAAGTCTGCCCAACCCCCAATATATGGGATTTTATCTACAAATGTCTCTGCATACTCAGCAATTGCCTGACCTTTATTTTCTACCAAAACGCCGTTAGATCTAAAGAAATAAGGTTTTCCATTAACTCTATTGTAATCGGTTAGCATAGCTCCATCATTTGAAAGATAATACCAATTACCATCTGGGTTAATCCACTCATTTGATTTCATCCAACCTTGATCATCAAAATAATACCATTTCTCATCTAACAATTCCCAATGTTTAGCATACCCACCTGAACTATATTTGAACCACCAGTGACCATCTGTTTTCATCCAAGTTCCTTTATCATCTCTATTTTGATTAAATGCTATTTTTTCTTGATTACTTTCTACTTGAGTTAATTCTCTAGGAGAAAATCCTACCAACTTAACTTGTTCTGCATCTTCAACCTTAATTTTACCTTCTTTAACAAGTTGATCAATTGCTTCTTTCTCGCTTGTATACTGTGAAATTGTTTGTGATGTAGTCACTTTAGTGGTAGACGTTGTAGTTTCTGCATTAACTACATAAGTAGTTGATAGTAAAGATCCTGAAGTAAGTAAGTAATAAAGCTGCATAAGTAATATATTTTTTCATGACAAAAATCCTTTCTTCAAAATTCCTTAACGCTCTAGTGACCTTATTTCGATAATTTACGGGGACATGACTTTAACCTCCTTTTGAGTTCATATTAATCTTTTTTATAGTCAATATATTATTTTATCTATTTATAACTCTATTCTACTCCCCTATAAAATGAATGTCAACAAATAACATAAAAATATTGTGAAAAAATTATTTTATCACGCTAGAGATACTTACTCGCTTCTTTGATACTAAATCAAATCATTTCTCCAACATTATTTTATATAACTATTAAAACTCCTCATGCCCTACCAAATGATGCTGAAAGGCATAGACTGCAGCCTGGGTACGATCGCTGACTTCAAGTTTGGCAAGAATGTTAGACACGTGGGTCTTGACCGTCTTGAGAGAGATAAAAAGTTCGTCTGCGATGCGCTGATTTTCATAGCCCTTGGCGATGAGTTGAAGCACATCTCGCTCACGCGCAGTCAGCTCCTCATGAAGCTCCATATGATTGCGGTGATATTCGACCTTCTTGCTGACCTCCTGCTCAATGGCCAACTCGCCAGCAGCTACCTTACGGACGGCATGAAGTAATTCGTCAGCACTAGAAGTTTTGAGCATATAGCCCCGAGCACCCGCATTCAATACTGGCATGATTTTTTCATTGTCCAAATAAGAGCTCACAATCAAAATCTTGGCTTCAGACCATTCTTTGAGGATGGCCAAGGTCGCGTCAATTCCATTCATTTCAGGCATGACGATATCCATGACAATGACATCTGGACGCAGTTCCAAGGCCAAATCAATACCTTGAGACCCGTTTGCTGCCTCTCCCACAACTTCTACATCGTCTTGGAGGTCAAAGTAGCTTTTCAAGCCCAATCGGACCATTTCGTGGTCATCTACTAGTAAAATTTTCATCTTTACTCCTTTATCATTCCTTATCGAGCAGGGGAATACGGATATCAACTGCCAGCCCTTGCTTGGGAGCTGTCAAGAGTTGAACTGTTCCAGCCATATCTTCAACCCGCTCCTTGATATTGCGGAGTCCATAACTCAGGTCGTCTAAACTCCCTAACTGGAAACCAATCCCATTATCCACCACCTTCAGTTGCAATTCAAAATCTGTCTGATAGAGATAGACATCCAGACAAGTTGCCTGGGCATGACGGAGGGTATTGCTAATCAACTCTTGCAAGATACGGAAAATATGCTCCTCGATTTTCTTAGGCAATTTCGTCACATTTTGCTTGAAACTAACCTTGAGATCACTCTTGTCCTCAAGCTCTTTTAAGAGGATTTGGATTCCCTCAACCAGACTCTTCTGCTCCAGTTCAACTGGTCGCAAATGCAAGAGTAAGACCCGCAAATCCTTCTGGGCTGTTTCTAAAATAGCTGTAACACTCTGCAACTGGGTCTGCATCTTTTCTCTATCCAATTTCAAAGCCTGCTGACTGACGCCTGACAAAATCATGTGGGCCGCAAACAACTCCTGACTGACTGTATCGTGCAAATCCCGAGCAATCCGCTTCCGTTCCTTCTCTATAATCTCCTCTTCCTGAGCAAGACTGTGATTTTCTGCTTTTTGAAGAGCTTCTGTCAAAAGGTTAAGTTTACCTGACAAGGACTTGAAACTGGCATCCAAATCTGGATCTGCAAGCTGAACCACTTCTTGTCCTGCTAATAAACGCTTGAGATTAGTCTGCATTTTTCTTAGAGAAAGCTCTTCAACACCTCGCCAAAACAGGACTAAGAGACAGGTCATGGACATGCTGAATACTAACAACAAAAAGACAAATTTTTCTGTTTTTTCGACATCATGCAGGAAAATAGACCAGTCAAAGTCAAGGATTTCCAGCAAGCTGTGGGAGAAAAATAAAACAAACAGGAAGGTGGTGAGAGCAATGATTACATAAGCTTGTTTTTTCATCCTCTGACCACCTCCACATCCCCAATCATAGTGGTCAAGAAAATCTTGACACTCTTGTTACTCTTGAGATAGTCTTTGGTTTCTTGATGATAGTGTTCATTACGGAGGGCTCGCTTGGGCTGGTTGAAAAAAGTCAAATCACCATAGAGACAGTTAACGCTGAGACTGACTTCCACATCTACAGGTACGATGATTTTGGTCGTGCCTATCATCTTTCTGAGGATAATCACATTGTCGTGATTGGTTAGAATGACCCTCTCCAGATGAATGGTATCCTTGCCCATGAGACGAAAGAGATTGATATCATCAAACTGGCAAGTCTGGTAGCTTGAAAAATGATGGAGGTTTCCAAACCAACGATTTTTCTCCTTCTTAACCGTTACCACCTCTTCAAAAACCAAATTGGTCTGCTCTTTTTCCTGGTTCATCATCGGATAAAGAAGAAAGAGGCTATAGATGACCGCAACAAAAATAGCTAGAATCACAAAAGGATTGAGCATGACGATGAAAAAGAAGAGAATGGTTGCCACCACTAAAAGAAGATTATTGCCCTCTTTACCAGTGTAATAGCGAATCAAAAGCAAAAAGAGGAATAAAATCAGCAGAAAACGCGAAAAATGCTCTGATACCATCAAAATCAGAGCTCCTGTCAGAAGACAGGCTTCTATAAATAAAAAGATTTTAAATTTTCTCATAGGTTGATCCTCTCCCTTCTATTTTATCACAATTGGAAAAAGTCACCTCAGTCTGAAGATGGAAAAAAAGGCGGTGGTTACGCCTTTTTCATCTGATCTTTTGCTTCTTTTAATTTTCCATAAAGAAGATAGTCTACTTTTTGCAGATCTGCTATGGTAGCACAATTAAGAGCACACATAATCAAACGCAGATCGTCTTTCCAGCCTTGAACAATACCAATCACTTCTTCAACTGTGTAGGTTTCAACCAATTCCAGAATTGTTCGAGACAATCCTACAGCCTTGGCACCAAAGACCAAACACTTAATCATATCCAGCGGATTCCGAACGCCACCACTGACCAAGAGTTCAACCTTGTCTTTCCAGTCTTGGGCATTGAGAAGGGCTTGCATGGTAGACTGGCCCCATTGATTGAGATAATCACGCTGACCACTGCGACGGTTTTCGATATAAGCAAAGCTGGTGCCACCACGACCTGATAGGTCAACAGTTCGAACGCCTAGTTCATAGGCTCTTTCGATGGTCTTGGCATCCATTCCAAAGCCCACTTCCTTGAGGACAATCGGAACAGAGATTTGCTTGCTATAGTCTGCCAGATGCGATTGCCAGCTTCTGAACGTTCTTTCTCCCTCTGGCATGAGTAATTCCTGCATAACATTGACGTGCACTTGTAGGAGAAGAGGATTCATTTCTTCTACAGTCTGAAGTCCTAACTCGACAGACTTGTCCAATCCAATATTGGTTCCAAGAAGGAGATTTGGATGACTAGACTTAACAGAAAAAGAGTCATCTGCTGGATCTTTGAGGGCTGCGCTATAAGAACCCGTTACAAATAAAATACCACAGGCTTCCGCCACTTGAGCCAGCTTTTGATTGATTTCTCTTCCCTTATCGCTTCCACCCGTCATGGCATTGATATAGAAAGGAAAGTCCCACTTTCGACCTGCAAATTCTGTAGACAAATCAATCTCATCCAGGTCGTAAAGAGGCAAGGAAGAATGAATCAACTCCACCTCATCAAAGCTATTATAGGAACTTTTCTGCTCAAGGGCATAGCGGATGTGCTCATCCTTACGATTTGTCGTCATGTCCTATCCTTTCTTGGTATAAGAGCTCAATCCCCAGATCGGCCCAACGATTTTTTAAGATTTCAGTTGAGTGCGCATCAAAACTCAAGGCAATACCACAGTCACCACCACCAGCACCGCTACTCTTGGCAACAGCTTGCAAATCTTGACTGGCTTCTTTCAACTGTCTAAGCGAAGTCGTGTAAATATCTGCGCTCAAGCTTTCTAAGAGCTTACTGGCTACTTCTACTTGCTCGATAACTTTTTCGGCTTTCCCCTGTTCCAAGGCTTCTACCAAAGTAGCCACTGTTTCTTTTGAGGAACTTAAAAAACTCTGATTGATATTTTGCTTGATTTGTTGAACCATGTCACTAGATACAGCCACTTCCTTGGTCCATCCCACTAGGAAATCACATTCTAAAGTTGGTTTCACCTGCGAAATTGAAAAGCCCCAATCACGATCTAAAACAGTCACTAAGTTTTCTTCTTCCAACCAAGCAGCTACCTGCTGGCGATCAAATGACTGGTAGAGAACCAAATCTTCTGCCACAATACAGGCAAGGTCTCCCATAGAGCCATTGTCTCCTCGCTTGAGCAAGACAGCACTAGCCAGCTTGAACAAGAAATCCTGATCAACCAAAAGCTTATACAAAGCCAGCAAAGCCTTGATGACCAAAACAACGACGCTACCGCTAGAACCCAGACCAAACTTTTTCCCTTCTCGTTCCATTTTTCCACGGATTTCCAAAGAAAAAGGTTGCAAGGTCTGCCCACGATAAACGAGGAAATCTTCCACTAAAGCAATCGTTTCTTGAATCAAGCTGTAGGCAGGATTTGGCGTCAAGTCCACTGCGAAATCAAACATATCCGAATAAATACGGTAGCTATCAGAAAAAGCAATCTCGCCCTTCATATAGATGGGAATAGCCTTTATCAAGGCCAACTGCCCTGGCTCTAAAATAGCATATTCACCTGCCCAATAGAGTTTTCCGCAAGTTTTAACAGCAATCATCTTGGCTCAAATCCTTTGTTTTTGACACAATCAAGCGATAACGTTGACCAAAGATTTCTGACAAATGCTCCAAGTCTTTCTCTTGACAGAGGACTTTGACATTGGGACCAGCATCCATGGTAAAGTAGCAGGATTCTCCTTGCTCACGGAGCTGGCGAATAAAGTCCATGGCTTCATAAGAAGCATCCGTCAGATAAGAAAAGGCTGGTGATGCTGTTTTGGTCGTAGCGTGCATAGCCAGACCATTTTTCTCCGTTAATTCCCCAATCTTGGCAAAATCATTTTCCTTGAGATAAACCAACATATCCTGATAGTCCTTCTCAGACTGACGCACCCAGTCGTCAAAGGTCGTCGAAGTTTCCACACAGAGTTTCATCCCGTCACGGCTAGAGATCGGTTTTTTCTTGTCCTCTAGCACCAACATCATCATAGCTAGTTTCAAGTCTGTCTCTACAGGATAAATTTCCCCACTATCCTTATCCCAGGCACCGAGTGGTCCATAAAAACTCCGAGAGGATGATCCTGAGGCAAACTTAGCCTCCTGCGCTAACTGACTTCTATCCAATCCAAGCTTGAAATAAGCATTACAAGCTTTGACCAGGGCGGACAAACCACTAGAACTTGAGGACAGACCCGCTGCGGTAGGCATATTGTTCTGAGTATCGATACGAACAAATCCTTCACCAGCTGGACGATAGCGGTCAATAATCTTGCTCATCTTAGCATGCTCTGCCTCATTTTGTAACTGACCATTGATATAAAAGGTATCAGCTGTCGCATCCGTCGGTAGAGATGACAAAGTCGTCTCCGTGTACATATTTTCTAAAGTCAGAGAGATACTGCTAGTAGCAGGCACCATCTCTTTTTCTTTTTTCTTTCCCCAATATTTGATAATAGCAATATTTGCGTAGGAACGTACTGTTACAGGCTCTCGATCCATGTCTGAACAGCTCCTTTCTCTTCTAATCTTTCTGCTAATTCTTGTGCGTGTGTTAAATTATCTGCCAAGGCTATAATACAGCCTCCGAGTCCACCACCGCTCATCTTGGAACCCAGAGCACCATGGCTAAGAGCCGTTTCTACCAGATGGTCTGCCTCAGGGTTACTGACACCAATTTCTCTTAAATGTAAATGGGCTTGACTGAGGATTTGTCCCAATCCTTCAGCATCTTTTTGTGAAATCGCATCCTCTGCCTGCTGGGTCAATTCTCCCAAGGCATGCAAAAACGGTAGGGCATTCTTACCCTTGTTTTGAACCACTTGAATAGCTTCACGAGTATGACCATAAACACCCGTATCAGCAATGACCAAATAGGCGGATAGAGCCATCTCAAGCTCTGTAAATCCTACGTTCTTGATAAAGCGAATAGGCTGGTCACTGAGACAGGTCTTAGCATCCAAACCACTAGGATTCATATGGGCAATCATCTCCGCCCGATTGACCAAGATTTCTAGTACATCATGAGGCAGGTCTACCTGATAGTAGTCAAATACCGCACGAATGGCCGCTATACTGATAGCAGCTGACGAACCCATTCCCCGTTTCTCAGGGATAGCCGAGTCTATCTCACAACGAATACAGGCTTCTTTGATATCCAAATACTCAAGCGAAGCATAAACCGCCATGGACAAGGTATCCTCCTCATAGAGGCGCCAAGGACTTTCAGCAGGAACCACCTTACAAGTCACCTCCACCTCCAAAAGAGGTAGGGAAATAGCAGGATAACCATAAACGACCGCATGCTCCCCTATTAAAATAATCTTACTATGCGCCTGACCGACACCAAGTTTTTTTGTCATATTTTCCTTTTACTAGACGAATAAGCCGTCCCATACTCAATGAAAATCAAAAAGCAAACTAGGAAGCTAGCCGCAGGCTGTACTTGAGTACGGTAAGGTGACGCTGACGTGGTTTGAATTTGATTTTCGAAGAGTATTATTTTTTCCTACAAGTATTTATTCTCTTCTATCTATTTTATTATATTTTCACAAAAAAAGCGATTGTTTCCTTTACAATCGCCTCTTTCATTATTGAACCCATTCGCCATTATAATTAACAGAATAGCCTTCTACAGTGGTATTCACTGCTAAAGCACCTGAGCTATAAGCATAGTACCATTTACTACCGACCTGGAACCAGCCAGTTGCCATAGCTCCTGATGAACGAAGATAGTACCACTTGTTACCAAGGTATTGCCAGCCCGTTTTCATATCACCATTTTCAGCATCTAAATAGTACCAAGTTGAGCCTTCTTGATACCAGCCAGTCGCCATTGCACCTGATGAACGGAGGTAGTACCACTTGTTACCAAGATATTGCCAACCAGTTTGCATAATACCAGTTGTTGGATCTAGATAATACCATGGAGCAGCTTTTAGCTTATCTTCATCATATGTAAGAGGAAAATCCTTAACCCAACCACGTGCTAGCTCCCCAACAGTCAATCTGTTGATGCGAGAATCAAAGCCACCATCCTTCAGTAAATAATACCAGTACCCCTCATCATAAATCCAACCAGTTTTTAAGGTGTGATAACTACGTTGATCTTCAAAATAATAGACTCGTTTCTCTGCTGGACTATCATATTGTTCCCCATGATGTTTGTTGGTATTTGTAGCAGTTTTTGCTTCTAAAACTTGCTTACCAACAAATTCTTGTAGCACCCCATCTTGACCAAAGTAAAACCAATCTGGTCTAAAAGCAATATCTTGCCTTATAGAAGAACCAATCGTAACCCCTTCGTGTGGAGCAGGTATATATTGCCAGCCGACAACCATCTCTCCAGATAAAGGATCAAAATAATAGTACTTACCATCAATCACTCGCCAGTAGGTTTCTTTGAGTTCCCCCTTCTTGTAGTAGGTTCTACCATTTTCTTGGACAAATTGCCAACCTTCTGAATCAGCATCATCCGCCAATACTGCACTGGTTGCTAGCAAACCAAAGAAAAAGACTGCTAATGCAATTTGCATCAATTTTTTTATTATTTTCATTAGATATATCCTCCTGCAAGAATTATAGTAAAAATTAAATTGCATGTCAATATGACGACCTTAAAATCATATAATAACGAAACATATTAAAAATTGAAACAGTAGTAGTACACTTTGGCTTTGAAAATATTTTTAGAAATTATAGTATATTGAAACTATAATAGTACACCATGACTCCTAAAATATATCATATGGAATCTAGAATACTACATTGTGCATACTAAAATATTCCTAGAAATTAATTTGAATTTCCTAATCTATTTCTTCACATCTTATTTCACTCCACTATATTATGACGATTATGACGCGCTTACAGTCAGCCTTCAACTTCCTGAAATGCAAAAATCTCCTAGCAGATTTTCCTGCTAGGAGATTTTCTTATGAGAGGTACTTATTTAAGCTTTGAAAATCGGACTTATCATCTGATAATTATCAAATAATCTACCAATTAAGCTTCTTCGTCTTCTTTACGACGACGGCCTGCAAGACCAAGACCAAGTAATGCACTTGCGGCGGCTGCTACCATAGCTACAGTAGAATCTGCTGTACCAGTATTTGGCAACTCTTTCGCTCCTGCTTTCTTAGCTGGTGTTGTTGCATGTGAATCTTGTTCAGCAGAGGTAACTGCCTTACCAGCTGGTGCTACTCCATGTGAACCTTGTTCAGCAGAGGTAACTGCTTTATCAGCTGAGATTACAGCTGTTGTACCATCTGGGAAGGTAACTGTTGTTGTACCATCTTTACCTACTTTAACATCTGTTGCTGTTGGGTTTGATTTCTTAACTGCTTCTGCTACCTTAGCTTTTTCTGCTTCAGTCAAGTTGCTTGGATCTACAACTAGTGTTACTGATGGATCTTTAACACCATCTGCATCCTTAGACTTATCATCTGCTTTATTAGCTGGGATTACTGCTGTTGTGCCACCTTTACCTACGTTAACATCTGTTACTGTTGGATTAGATTTCTTAACTGCCTTAGCTGATGGGATAACGGCTGTTGTACCATCTGGGAAGGTGACTGTGATTGTACCATCTTTGCCAACTTTAACATCTGTTACTGTTGGGTTTGATTTCTTAACTGCTTCTGCTACCTTAGCTTTTTCTGCTTCAGTCAAGTTGCTTGGATCTACAACTCGTGTTACCGCTGGATCCTTAATTGCGTTATCTGATGATTTCTTAACTGCCTTAGCTGATGGGATTACTGCTATTGTACCATCTGGGAAGGTGACTGTGATTGTACCATCTTTGCCAACTTTAACATCTGTTACTGTTGGGTTTGATTTCTTAACTGCTTCTGCTACCTTAGCTTTTTCTGCTTCAGTCAAGTTGCTTGGATTTACAACTGGTGTTACCGCTGGATCCTTAACTGCGTTATCTGATGATTTCTTAACTGTATCACCTGATGGAATAACGGCTGTGCTACCATCTGGGAAGGTGACTGTGGTTGTACCATCTTTGCCAACTTTAACATCTGTTACTGTTGGGTTTGATTTCTTAACTGCTTCTGCTACCTTAGCTTTTTCTGCTTCAGTCAAGTTGCTTGGATTTACAACTGGTGTTACCGCTGGATCCTTAACTGCGTTATCTGATGATTTCTTAACTGTATCACCTGATGGAATAACGGCTGTGCTACCATCTGGGAAGGTGACTGTGGTTGTACCATCTTTGCCAACTTTAACATCTGTTACTGTTGGGTTTGATTTCTTAACTGCTTCTGCTACCTTAGCTTTTTCTGCTTCAGTCAAGTTGCTTGGATTTACAACTGGTGTTACCGCTGGATCCTTAACTGCGTTATCTGATGATTTCTTAACTGTATCACCTGATGGAATAACGGCTGTTGTGCCATCTGGGAAGGTGACTGTGGTTGTACCATCTTTACCAACTTTAACATCTGTTACTGTTGGGTTTGATTTCTTAACTTCGTCTGCTACCTTAGCTTTTTCTGCTTCAGTCAAGTTGCTTGGATCTACAACTGGTGTTACCGCTGGATCCTTAACTGCGTTATCTGATGATTTCTTAACTGTATCACCTGATGGAATAACGGCTGTTGTGCCATCTGGGAAGGTGACTGTGGTTGTACCATCTTTACCAACTTTAACATCTGTTACTGTTGGGTTTGATTTCTTAACTTCGTCTGCTACCTTAGCTTTTTCTGCTTCAGTCAAGTTGC
>CAUOWW010000060.1:0-11381 GCA_963508345.1 uncultured bacterium | reverse complement strand
TGACCCAAGTTTACACTCCAAACGCTGGCGACGGCCTCAAACGCTTGGAAGAACGTCAAGTCTGGGATGTCAAATATGCTGAGTATTTGGCTCAACTAGACAAACAAAAACCAGTCCTTGCGGCCGGTGACTACAACGTAGCCCACAATGAAATTGACCTTGCAAATCCTGCCAGCAACCGCCGTTCACCTGGATTTACCGACGAGGAACGTGCTGGATTTACCAACCTTTTGGCAACTGGATTTACCGATACCTTCCGCCACATTCATGGCGATGTTCCAGAACGCTACACTTGGTGGGCACAACGCAGCAAGACTTCTAAAATCAACAATACAGGCTGGAGAATCGACTACTGGCTCACCAGCAACTGCATCGCTGACAAAGTAACTAAGTCTGATATGATTGACTCGGGTGCACGTCAAGATCATACGCCCATTGTCATGGAGATTGAGCTCTAAGGAGAAAGCTAATGGACTATCAAGCTGTCATTCCTGAATTTGTAGTATCTGACATCGAAAAATCACGCCACTTCTACTGCGACCTGCTAGGATTCTCTGTCGAATACGAGCGTCCAGAGGAGAAATTTCTCTTCCTCTCGCTTGAAGACTGCCAACTTATGCTAGAAGAAGGCAGCACAGAAGAATTAGCTCAGCTGACCTATCCTTTCGGGCGCGGTGTCAATATTTCCTTTGGCATTGAAGATGTCCCTCAGCTCCACCAAAAACTGCTGGAAGCTGACTATCCTATCCATCGTCCGCTGATCAAAAGAGAATTTCGAGTGGGAGATAGCTTTATTTACCCTCACGAATTTGCAGTTTTGGATCCAGATGGCTATTTTTTAAGATTTAGCGAATAGAGAATAGAAAAAATCTTTCAAATCAGAAAAAGGCATATTGTCAGGTCTTGAAAAATCTTGATAATATGCTTTTTATGATAAAAAATCTTCTAAACGTTTGCTAATAACTGAGTTTCCGTTCGTTTTTCTTCCATTTTGTTCGTTTTTTAATCAAAAAACAAACAAGATATTTGATTTCTAAAGATTTTTAGTGTAGAATAAGAACGTTGGCTCAAGCCTATTTAAAATTGAATATCGTTTTACTTGTTTATGTCGTGAATTGGCACGACGTTTCTACAAGGTGCCGGAACACCTGACAATAAGTAAGTCAGCAGTGAGGTATGGTCGTTTTTGTCATGCCTATTTTGGGGACTTGCTTAGAGATTAAGTAGGTCCTTTTTGAATATTTTTAATATTTCCCTTAATTAGTGCGGACGGGAGCAACTTCCTTCGGAATTTCATCCCTAATTTTTGAGCCAAAAGTCTCAAAAATCCCGTCATAGACAATAACAAGATTATTGTCTATGATACCACTACAACGGGAAATATTTGATAAGACTCGCTTCGCTCGTACTAGTTTTATCAAATATATAGTACTAGCAAACTGGATCACTATAGAAATATTTAACCAACAAGTAAACTGGCTTTTAGACTTTAGGAGGTCTTATGAAATTATTAGAAGAGCGCATCCTCAAGGATGGGCATATCTTGGGTGATAGCATCCTCAAAGTGGATTCCTTTTTAACCCACCAAGTTGACTTTAGCTTGATGCGAGAGATTGGTAAGGTTTTTGCGGAAAAATTTGCTTCTGCTGGTATTACCAAAGTCGTGACCATTGAAGCGTCAGGTATTGCCCCAGCCGTTTTTACAGCGGAAGCCTTAAACATTCCCATGATTTTCGCTAAAAAAGCTAAAAACATCACTATGAACGAAGGAATCTTAACTGCCGAAGTTTACTCCTTTACCAAGCAGGTAACCAGCACCGTTTCTATCGCTGGAAAATTCCTCTCACCAGAGGACAAGGTTTTGATTATCGACGATTTCCTTGCTAACGGCCAAGCTGCCAAAGGCTTGATTCAAATCATCGAACAAGCTGGTGCCACAGTCGAAGCTATCGGTATTGTGATTGAAAAATCCTTCCAAGATGGCCGTGATTTGCTTGAAAAAGCAGGCTATCCTGTCTTATCACTCGCTCGTTTGGATCGTTTTGAAAATGGTCAAGTTATTTTTAAGGAGGCAGATCTCTAATGCAAACTCAAGAAAAACATTCGCAAGCCGCCATTTTAGGGCTTCAACATCTCCTCGCAATGTACTCAGGTTCTATCCTTGTACCTATTATCATTGCAACATCTCTGGGATACTCAACTGAACAGTTGACCTACTTAATTTCAACAGATATCTTCATGTGTGGAGTAGCTACCTTCCTCCAACTTCAACTCAACAAACACTTTGGTATCGGGCTTCCTATCGTTCTTGGAGTTGCCTTCCAATCGGTTGCTCCTCTGATTATGATTGGACAAAGTCATGGTAGTGGCGCTATGTTTGGTGCTTTAATTGCATCAGGTATTTACGTAGTTCTTGTCTCAGGAGTCTTCGCAAAAATAGCCGATCTCTTTCCTTCTATCGTAACAGGATCTGTCATCACTACAATCGGTTTGACCTTAATTCCTGTAGCTATTGGGAACATGGGAAATAACGTCCCTGAACCAACAGGACAAAGCTTACTCTTAGCAGCTATTACCGTTGTGATTATCCTCTTGATCAATATCTTTACAAAAGGATTTATCAAATCTATCTCTATTTTGATTGGTCTAGTAGTTGGAACTGCTATTGCTGCCTCTATGGGCTTGGTGGACTTCTCTCCTGTTGCGGCAGCACCGCTTGTCCATGTCCCAACTCCACTCTACTTTGGGATGCCAACCTTTGAAATCTCATCTATTGTCATGATGTGTATCATCGCAACGGTTTCTATGGTTGAGTCGACTGGTGTTTACCTAGCCTTGTCTGATATCACGAAAGACCCAATCAACAGCACGCGCCTTCGCAACGGTTACCGCGCAGAAGGTTTGGCCGTACTTCTCGGAGGAATCTTTAACACCTTCCCTTACACAGGATTCTCACAAAACGTTGGCTTGGTTAAACTGTCAGGTATCAAGACTCGTCTGCCAATCTACTACGCAGCTGGTTTCCTGATTCTCCTTGGACTTCTTCCTAAGTTTGGTGCCCTTGCCCAAATCATTCCAAGTCCTGTCCTCGGTGGTGCCATGCTGGTGATGTTTGGTTTTGTATCTATTCAAGGGATGCAAATCCTCGCCCGTGTTGACTTTGCTAACAATGAACATAACTTCCTTATCGCAGCAGTTTCAATCTCTGCAGGTGTCGGACTCAACAACAGTAATCTCTTTGTCAGCATGCCAACAGCCTTCCAAATGTTCTTCTCAAACGGAATCGTCGTAGCCAGCCTACTTGCCATAGTACTCAATGCCGTATTAAATCATAAAAAGAAATAAGAAAAAGAGGTGCGAGCCTCTTTTTTAGTTATCTATATTCGTACCTGTCTTTCTTCTGACCTCTGGCCTGTGACAAACATGGTAAAGGTTGCTTTGCAGACATTTCTGCCATCTTGATTGGTGATATCGACATCCACGACACAGGTTGTGCGACCTTGATGGACACATTCTCCTTTAATTGTCAATACATCGTCGAGTTTTCCTGCTTTGAGGTAGTTGATAGATGATTGGAGTGTCACCCCATCAAGCCCCAGCGAGATAACCACCAAACCACTGATCTGATCACAAAGGGTAAAGAGATAGCCACCATGAGCATTGCCATAGTAGTTGAGCGACGAGTCCACTACTTTTGTCGTTACCACAACGTGACCATCTCTCATTTTTTCAATTTCGTAATTTTCAAAGGCAGATATAGCGTCAAAATGAAAATCTTTCATCGTTTCCTCCTGATATTTCAAACGACACTATGATACTACTTTTTATAGGACTGTGCAAGGAGAAAGCTCCTAGTCTAGCAAAATTCCGACCTGCTCCACAAAGCGCATAAAGGCTGTCTGCCCTTGTTCTGTCTGCTTGTAGACTCCTGCATCCTCAAGCACACGAGCAAAGATAGCACCCACAGAGTCCTTGACGATTTCAAGAGCTTTTTCTTTATCTGTTAGGTCTGGATGTTGGGCTTTTAGTTGGCATGCCCATTCCTGATGATAATCGGCAACTGTCTCCCCTTCTCCCACTAGGTAGTTAGCGACTTGCTCCACTTCTTCTTTCAGACGTGGTGGCAAGATAGCCAAGCCCATGACCTCAATTAAGCCGATATTTTCCTTCTTGATATGTTGGACATCCTTGTGGGGATGATAGATGCCGTCAGGATGTTCTGCAGAAGTCTGATTGTCTCTCAAGACTAAGTCCAACTCAAACTGTCCATCACGTTTGCGGGCAATGGGTGTAATGGTATGGTGTGGTGTTCCATTACTTTCTGCCAAGACTTGCACACTTAAATCTGAATACTGACGCCATTCCTGTAAAATCTTATCAGCCAAGTTGATCAAATCCTCTTTAGAATCCGAAGTCAAACGTAGCACTGACATGGGCCACTTGACAATCCCTGCCTTAACCTGCTCAAAGCCAGCAAAAGAGAAAGTCTTTTGCAAGGGAGCCAATTCCATAGGGAAAACATGTCGCCCCCCCTGATAGTGGTCATGGGTTAGAATAGAGCCCCCCACAATCGGCAGGTCGGCATTAGAGCCAGCAAAATATCCTGGAAACTGCTCTACAATAGCCAGTAGACGCTCAAAACTCTGACGGCTAATCGTCATGGGACGATGCTGCCCATCTAAGAAAATACAGTGCTCATTAAAGTAAGCATAGGGCGAATACTGGAAGCCCCACTCCTGACCAGCCATTTCAAAACGGATAATACGGTGGTTGCTGCGAGCTGGGTGGTTGACCCGACCATGGTAGCCCTCATTCTCTAGACAAAGTTGACACTGAGGATAATTGCTAGCTTGCACCAACTTAGCCGCCGCAATCTCTTTGGGATCCTTTTCAGGCTTAGAGAGATTGATGGTAATCTCAAGTTCTCCATAGTCCGATGGAACACGATAAGCAATATTTTTAGCAATGGCCTTGAGTTTGATGTAGTCATTCTTCTGACTGAGTTGGTAAAAATCCTCTATCGCTTGCTCAGGAGAGTGGGCATAGGTTGTCCAAAAGTCACGATTGACCTGACTCGGACAAGGCGTTACCAAATCCATTAGTTCAGCACCGAGGATTTCACGCGTAGTCTGACTATCTTCTATCGTCTCTAACCGAACGGCCTCCTCAACCAGTTGGTCCTTGAGGTCAATCAATTTATCCAGATTGGTCTCAACTTCCAAGACACCGTCTCCCACTCGTGCCAAAACACGATTGGTCAGGTAGATTCGATCCATTTCCTCAAATGAACTTTCAGTAATGACGTGTGTTACAAATTTATCTACTAAGGTCACCATAAAGCCTCCTTTTGACTAGTCAAGGACGCGAGTGCCACCTGCAACTTCAGCGATATAGAAGCTTGGAGCGTATCCAACTACTTCCTCGTAGTGTTTGCCTACAGCTTCCTTAAAGGCCTCAACAGTGTCTTTTTGAACCAGGGCAATGGCACATCCGCCAAAACCAGCACCTGTCATGCGAGCACCGAGAACACCTTCTTGATCCCAAGCTGTGTGAACAAGGGTATCTAATTCTAAGCCAGTCACTTCATAATCATGCTCCAGCGAAACGTGTGACGCATTCATCAAGCGACCAAATGTTTCCAAATCTCCTGCTTGGAGGGCTGCTTGAGCTTTAAGGGTACGTTGGTTTTCAAGCACAGCATGGCGAGCACGTTTCAAACGATTTTCATCTTTTATCAGATAGCTATATTGGTCAAAAGCCCATTCGTCCAATTCACCCAAGGTTTGAATATCCAAAGCCACTTGTAGTTCTTCTACTGCTTTTTCACACTCAGCACGGCGTTCATTGTATTTAGAGTCCGCCAGTTCACGGCGTTTGTTGGTGTTCATGATAACAACAACATTATCCTTCAAATCAAGTGGCACCAAATCATACTCTAAGGTATTAGTATCAAGGTAAATAGCACGTTGGTCAGCCCCCATACCGATAGCAAATTGGTCCATGATACCAGAGTTGACTCCGATAAAGTTGTTTTCTGTTTGTTTTCCAATTTTAACCAAATCCAAACGGTCTAATTTTAAATCAAAGAGATGCTCTGCCACTACCCCTGTCAAAAGTTCCAAGGATGCTGAAGAAGACAAGCCAGCACCATTTGGGATATTCCCATAAACATAAAAATCAAAACCTTTGTCAATCACGTGCCCAGCTTCTTGCAAGAAATGAAGAACTCCTTTTGGATAGTTGGTCCAGTTGTGCTCTTTTTCAAACTTGAGGTCGGCGAGAGGCACTTCGATAATACCCTTGTCCTCAAAGTTAGCTGAGTAGAAACGTAAAACTTGGTCGTCACGCTTACGAGCTGCACCATAAGTTCCCAAGGAAATAGCAGCAGGAAAAACGTGCCCACCGTTGTAGTCTGTGTGTTCACCAATCAGATTGATACGGCCTGGTGAAAAGAAAGTTTGGTCCGCTTCTTGACCAAAAACAGCAAGAAAGTCTTTGCGAAGCGCTTCAGCAGTAAGATGTTGTGTCATATGATTTCTCCTTTGACTGTCCGTTAAGATACCTTAACGTGTAATCGTTTTCTTCTATTGTATCCAAGGGATTTCCCGAGGTCAATCCTTTTTACTCAAATTTTACTAAAGCATAAGTAAAAAGAAGAAAAATATGATATACTAACCTAAATCAAGGAGGTTTTATGGCTACATTAAAAGACATTGCTCAACTAGCCTCTGTCTCTATTGCGACCGTGTCCCGTGTTCTCAATCGTGACCAGAGCCTATCCGTTACTGAAGAAACTAGACATCGTATTTTGACCGTGGCTGAAGAGCTGGGTTATACCAAACATCTTAAGACTGGAGAAGGTCATAAACTTAAGCAAAAGATTGCCATTATCCAGTGGGTTAGTGAACAAGGAGAGCTCGACGATCTCTACTACTACCAGATTCGTCTGGGTATTGAAAAAAGAGCCCAAGAACTGGATTACGATATCTTGCGCTATTTTAATGACCATCCTTTTACACTGAGCGAGGAAGTCATCGGGATTCTCTGCATCGGTAAATTTAGCCGAGCACAGATTACTGCTTTTGAGGAATACCAAAAACCACTGGTCTTTTTAGATAGCGACACTCTTTCCCTCGGACATACTTGTATTATCACGGACTTTTATACAGCTGTGAAGCAAGTTATAGACCATTTCCTCAGCCAAGGAATGAATCGTATTGGAATCTTGACAGCTCTCGAAGAAACAACCGACCAAGTAGAAATCATCCAAGATAAGCGCCTCGACAACTTCAGAGACTATACTCAATCTAAAGGTATCTATCATGAAGAACTAGTCTTTCAAGGAACCTTCACTGCCCAGTCTGGCTACGATTTGATGAAAACAGCGATTCACAATTTAGGTGACCAACTTCCACCAGCATTTTTTGCTGCCAGTGATAGTTTAGCCATCGGTGCCCTCCGTGCCCTCCAAGAAGTTGGAATCAGCCTGCCAGACCGCGTCAGCCTTATTTCTTTTAATGACACTAGCCTGACCAAGCAAGTTTATCCTCCCCTTTCCAGCATCACCGTCTATACCGAGGAAATGGGCCGGGCAGGTATGGATATTCTTAACAAAGAAGTACTCCACGGTCGCAAAATCCCTAGCCTGACCATGCTGGGAACCAGACTGACATTGAGAGAGAGTACAAGGAATGAATAAGATATTAAAGAAGCTGGGCAAAAACTAAATTTCAAGATAAAATGAAGTAAATGTCCCCACAATCATGACCATCCGTCTAACGGGTGGTTTGTCCCAGGACTATAAGTCCAAATTACCAGCCAGCGTCTAAAGATGCTGGCTTTCACTTTGTTCAACTCTTGACTCATCACTTGACTCTCAAAGAGGCTTTAGTATTACTTATGTACATAGTCTGGCATTAAGTGTCCTTCGATAATCTCAACTCCTTTATAACTACACAAGCGATGAAATATTTCGCCTAAACTACTTCGATATTGATTATAGATGACTTTTCGTCTATACTTAGGGGTGAACACAATGTGATAGAACAGTGCCACTTTGTGTGCGATAAACTATGAGCCTTTTGTGCCATATTTTTCTCCTTTCGCTTTACAATTGGCTTGAACACCTTTATTGTATCGCGTTTGGAGTTTTTTGGGTATAACCTTCGACGCGCACCCGCATAGCGGGTGGTTTTTTTGTCTCGCACCTAACAGAGCGAGACGGACTGAAAGTCACATAATTAAAAAAAGTATAACAAATACTTTTTGATAAAATGATCACAGAAAAAAGAGCCCTTACGGACTCTTAAAAACTAAAGAAAAAGGAAACTCACTATACATTTAGAATTTATTTAAAGTAATATAAAAATATTTCAGATACAATTCGTTCATTACTTCACATAATTTTTAAGTTTTAACTCTTTAATTTTTAAATTTTTATCGTATTCAAACAAGAATTTTTCAACATCAACAACTGAAATCTCTTTATCATTTTCAATAGAAATTAAAATATCGTATGAACCATTATCAAGTTGTTCCTTCAATTCTACATTAGATTTTCTAAAATCAAATACGCCTAGTTTTGAATAAATTCTACCAGGCAAAGTAATATCATTCGTTTCTATAAGTATCTTTACTTGATAGATTACATGATTTCTTATATTACTATGTGTCACCAATTGTACCAGAACAACAATTAAACTACAAAAAATTCCAAATATCCAAAAATTAGCACCAATAGCCATACCTATTCCAGCAGTTGCCCAAATACCCGCTGCCGTTGTTATGCCACTAATTTTCTTATCGCGAGTAAAAATAATACCACCACCAATGAAACTAATGCCACTAACAATTTGAGCTGCGACCCTAGATGTATCATAAGCAGGTGTATCTAAAAAAGCTTCTTTAGATAAAATCATCATTAACGCTGAAGTTAAAGCAACAATTACATGTGTTTTAACACCAGCTTGTTTATTACGAGCTTTTCTCTCATATCCTATTGCCAAACCACACGCACATGCAATTAAAACTGAAAGGATATGCCTTAACTCAACAATACTATTAAATGAATGGTTAAATACTGTATTCATTAATTCACCTCATTCTAAAGTGACATCGGTGTCATCATTTATATTTTACTACTTTTCTAATAGTATATCAAATAAAAAAATCGGCTTTTTTTAACCGATTAAAAACTTTGTCTTCTTACAATTTGGGACGATATTTCAACAGATTCAATATCCTCACCATTAATAATTGATAAAACACCTTCAATCAATTTTTTAGCCAACATGATATAATCAGGAGAAATTGTAGATAAAGCCGGAGTATAATATTGAGAAATTGGAATATTGTCAAATCCGATTATTGAAATATCATCAGGAATAGTAATTTCCTTCTCATAGCAAGCACGAATCAATCCCTGTACTTTCTCATCCCCAGATACAAAAACCAAATCAGGATAATTTTGATTAGATAGATGTCTTGTAGCATATGAATAAACCGAATCTATTGTAGTTAGACCATATACAACTTTCAAATCCATTTCATAGTTTTTATCATTTAAAAAAGCACGAACCCCCCTCTCTCGATCCATATTAACAAGGGATTCTCCTCCCATAAGTAACCACATACTATTAATGTTTTCTTTTGATACTAATTTCATCATGTCATAAGTGGCCTGAAAATTGTTGTTAGAAACATACACAACTTTAGGTGTTCTAGATTCTCCAAAAACTATGAATGGAATTTTATTCTTTTGTAAGTAATTAATCCGAATATCTTCTTTACTTTCATAAAATACTATTACACCATCTATCAAGCTTCCTGTACTCGAAATTATTGAATTACTAATTGTATCTTCTTCACTAAAATATTCAACAATAGCGTTAACACCATACTCTTTACAAGTTTGTAAAACTTTATCTAATAAAGTTTGGAACCAAATTAAAGGAAAAGAGTCGATTTTTTTTACAGAAATCAATATATTTATAGCTTCTTTTTTAGTTAAATTTCTTGCATACGCATTTGGAATATACGACAATTCCTCTATAACTTTTTGGATCGCTTGATAAGTTTCTTCTTTAACATTTACTCCACCATTAATAACTCGTGAAACTGTTTTTGGAGAAAAACCTGATAAACGTGCAATATCATAAATAGTTACCTTTTTCCCATTTATATTTTTCATTTCAGTCCCCCATTACAAACATTCTAATATTACTATACAATATTTAATTTTTTTTAACAAGAGAATTTAGTAAATTATTTAAGATCAACAAATTCACAAAATTAATTTTACAAATATTCTTCCTCTTCAAAAAAGTTTAAATTGCATTTCACACCTTTATTTTTAAGAATGTTTCCAACTTCACGACAAATAAATTCATATGAGAAAAAACTACCATAAAATTGTAGATTAACTTTTTCAGTAAAATTTGTAGGATTTATAAAAACATATAATAATCTGTCAATGTAACATTCTAACATAGAGTAAATTTTTTCTTTAAAAATAACATTTGTTATCAACTCATCAGGAGGTAGATGAAAGGCAAACACCATTTCACAAATATCATAAAAAGAAATAAACTTGTATACTTGTATCAAACAATTATTATCAAAATATTCTATTTTACCTAAATCAAAATTGATTTTATAATCTTTCATAAAAACCTCTGAGCAAAAATCTACTCAAAAATTAGATGATTAAAACATCTAAAAAACAAAAGGACAAAAACATCTGTCCCTTTGTTTACTAAATTTCAGCTAATTTCTTCGACATAAATAACACCTACAATATTAGCAATTTCTTCCATCAAACGAAGATGTTCAAATCTTCCTGATAGTTCTAGAGTAATAAATGATGCTATTTTTTTTTCTGGAACATCAAAATATTCAATTCTTTCTGAATTAACATCTCCAAATGCAGTTCTAGAATCAGTCATTCTAATGCCATTTTCAGCACAGTATACCAGTACCCGATTATATGCCTCTGTAGATCTAACAACGATATACAATTCGATTATCTTTGAACGACTTTGAAGATATTTTTTAAAAGGTTGGAACATAGTTATAACACTCCAAACAGACATTGCTACTAGTACGGCTCCTTCATAAAAACCAACACCTATAGCTAGACCGATTCCAGCTGAAGCCCATATTCCGGCTGCAGTTGTTAAACCAGTTATTTTCTTTTTATCTGTAATAAGTATTGTTCCAGCCCCAAGAAAACCAACACCTGATATAACCTGCGCACCTAAGCGTGTAGGATCTCCTGTACCAAATTTATAAGATACATACTCATTAGTCATCATAATTAAACATGCAGCCATACAAACAATACTATGTGTACGAATACCTGCTGGTTGAGATTTACTTCCTCT
>CAUOWW010000059.1:0-11389 GCA_963508345.1 uncultured bacterium | reverse complement strand
GTGTCTTAGTTCCTGCTTTATCTGTTAGATCTGTTGTGATTTCTGGTTTAGCTGGTGCTTTTGTATCTCCTGTTGCTTTTTCTGGTGTGCTTGGCTCTGACACATTTCCTGCTGGATCTGTTGCTTTCGCTGTTACGTCTCCTGCTGGAAGTTCTACTGTTGGTGTGATTGTAGCTTTTCCGTTTTCGTCTGCTACTCCTTCACCAATCTTGTTACCATCTTTATCGAATAACTCAACTTTAGATCCTGGTTCTGCACTTACTTCAACTGGTGTCTTAGTTCCTGCTTTATCTGTTAGATCTGTTGTGATTTCTGGTTTAGCTGGCGCTTTTGTATCTGCTGTTGCTTTTTCTGGTGCGCTTGGTTGTGATACATTTCCTGCTGGATCTGTTGCTTTCGCTGTTACGTCTCCTGCTGGAAGTTCTACTGTTGGTGTGATTGTAGCTTTTCCGTTTTCGTCTGCTACTCCTTCACCAATCTTGTTACCATCTTTATCGAATAACTCAACTTTAGATCCTGGTTCTGCACTTACTTCAACTGGTGTCTTAGTTCCTGCTTTACCTGTTAGATCTGTGTTGATTTCTGGTTTAGCTGGTGCTTTTGTATCTCCTGTTGCTTTTTCTGGTGTGCTTGGCTCTGACACATTTCCTGCTGGATCTGTTGCTTTCGCTGTTACGTCTCCTGCTGGAAGTTCTACTGTTGGTGTGATTGTAGCTTTTCCGTTTTCGTCTGCTACTCCTTCACCAATCTTGTTACCATCTTTATCGAATAACTCAACTTTAGATCCTGGTTCTGCACTTACTTCAACTGGTGTCTTAGTTCCTGCTTTATCTGTTAGATCTGTGTTGATTTCTGGTTTAGCTGGCGCTTTTGTATCTGCTGTTGCTTTTTCTGGTGCGCTTGGTTGTGATACATTTCCTGCTGGATCTGTTGCTTTCGCTGTTACGTCTCCTGCTGGAAGTTCTACTGTTGGTGTGATTGTAGCTTTTCCGTTTTCGTCTGCTACTCCTTCACCAATCTTGTTACCATCTTTATCGAATAACTCAACTTTAGATCCTGGTTCTGCACTTACTTCAACTGGTGTCTTAGTTCCTGCTTTATCTGTTAGATCTGTGTTGATTTCTGGTTTAGCTGGCGCTTTTGTATCTCCTGTTGCTTTTTCTGGTGCGCTTGGTTGTGATACATTTCCTGCTGGATCTGTTGCTTTCGCTGTTACGTCTCCTGCTGGAAGTTCTACTGTTGGTGTGATTGTAGCTTTTCCGTTTTCGTCTGCTACTCCTTCACCAATCTTGTTACCATCTTTATCAAATAACTCAACTTTAGATCCTGGTTCTGCACTTACTTCAACTGGTGTCTTAGTTCCTGCTTTATCTGTTAGATCTGTGTTGATTTCCGGTTTAGCTGGCGCTTTTGTATCTGGTGTTGAACTTGGGCCTTTAACCGTTACTTTAACTGGAACTTCTTCTTTAGATCCATCTGGGTATGTTACAACTACTGTCGCATCTTTTTCACCTGGTGTTGCTGTATCTACTGGATCTTTGAAGGCTACTTTTGTACCCTTAGGAAGATCTTTTACATTTCCAATTGAATCTTCTGCTTTTGGTGTTGTTCCTTTGTTTACAGTTTGTGGTTTAGCTGTTGGTGTGTTCTTATCTGCATCTGTTGGTTTTTTAGTTACAAATTCTGATAAAGGTTTTTTATCTTTTGAACCATCAGCATATGTCACAACTACATTATCATCAGCATCTCTGGTAATTGATTGAATACGTGAAGGTTGTTCTTGTGCATCCACTAATGAACCTTTTTTATCCGCTAAACGTGCGTCTGGATTGTTTTGAGAATATTCAAGTTTAACCTTCTCTTTAATTTTTTCAAACTCTTTATCAGTAACATTGTTAACATCTGATACAACTACTTTGTCAGCTTCTGCTGGAGTTTTAATATCATATTTTTGAGTTTGAGGTTTGAGAATTACATTAACTGCAGTTGGGTCAGTAGCATCTCTACCATTTCCTCTTGCGTCTGCACCATCTTTGTCGATAGCTTTTACAAAACGCCATCCTAATGGAGTTCCTCCATTTTGAATCGCAGCTTCAAATTTTTCTTTTGTAAATGCTCCTTCTGGTGCTGGAGTACCAGTATACGTGATAACAGCTGGATTCTCTGCTGTCGCTGTTGTTTCAGAAGTAAATTTATTCGCCGTAAATCCGTATTGAGTATTTTGTTTATTAGTTTCTCCTGCTACGTCTTTAAATTCTTGGTTACTTCCTCTTCTTAACTCAGCACTTGCAAGTTTGCCGCTATCATCTTTGATTTTAATATCAAAAGAATTCACTTCTGATGCATAAACATAGACTTCTTTTTTATTAGGTGCTGGATCTGAATATTGAATTTCTACTGTTGGTTTTTCGTTTGTACGTACAAATTCTGACAATGGTTTTTTATCTTGAGAACCATCTTTATAGGTTACTACAAGATTTCCTTTGTCGTCTTTTGTGACTGATTCAATCTTAGCATCTTTATCAGCTACAGCTGTACCTTTTTTGTCTGCTAAGTTAGCATCATCATTCGTTTGAGAGTACTCAAGTTGGAGTTTCTCTTTGATTTTAGCCAAGTCGGCATCTGTTACATTAGCTGGATCTGCTACAACAACTTTTTCAGTTGGAGTTGCAATGTCATATTTTTGAGTTTGCCCCTTAAGCATGACACGGAATGCACCTGGATCAGTTGCAGTTGAGCTACCCACAGCTTTATTCTCAATAGATGCTCCATCAGCATCAGTTGCAGTTGCGTAACGCCAGCCTAGAACCATACCTTCTGGATTTTCACCTTTAGTTGCTGCATCTAGTTTATCTTGTGATAAACCATCTGTCGCTGCTGGTGTACCTCTATAAGTAATGACTGCTGGTGCATCTGCTGTTGCTGGTGTTTCAGCAGAGATAACATTTGCTTTAAATCCATATTGAGTATTGATGGTATTTGCTTCACCTTCAACTGGCTTAAATGGTTGGTTTCCTCCACCATTTACAATTGCGCTAGTGATTTTCCCACTATCATCTTTGAATTTGATATCGAATGAGTTTTCTTCCCCACCGTATACATAAACTTCCTTAGTAGCTTTATTAGAGTAAGGAATCTCTACTGTTGGAGCTACTACTGGAGCTGCTGGATTTACTAGATATGCTGCTGCAATCTTATCTTTTGATCCATCAGGATAAGTGATAGTAAGGTTCCCTTTTTCATCCACACTGTATTGTGAATCTGCTGGAAGACTTGGGTTAGCAGATTTCACTGCTTCGATAATCTTGTTCTTTTCAGTTTCACTAACGCCGTTAGAATCTGCAACATCTACTTTTGTACCCGCAACTGGCTCATACTTCTTGGCTGACTCAAGGACTATTACTTTAAGTTCTCTGTATATCTTTGTTGGTTTATCTCGATTACTTGCATGAAAAATAACACTGGTAGTTCCTGCTGGTTGATCCATTGCAACAGTACCACTATATTTAGCATCACGTTGTCTAATCGTAGCTCCATTTGAAGTTCCTAGGTACCCCCCTGATGGTAGTACTCCGTTTATAGCTGTCGCATTTTGCTCAACTGAAAATTTCTCTAAAGCTGTAGCTTGAGCTACAACATCAACATCAATGTTATCACCAGGATATACTGTAATAGTCTCTCTACTTACTAATAGTCTAGTATCATTATTACCAGTAACCCCACCATCAATAATAGTTAATGGTGTTTTCGTAACTGTAATCGGTGCACTCTTAGCTGACTCTGTTCCACCTACTGGTGTTGAAGTAGCTGTAATCTCTCCTTCAGGAAGACTGTTAGTAGGGTGAACAGTTGCTACACCTTGATCGTTAGCTACAGCTTCACCAATCACGACACCATCTGTGTTGTAAAGCTTAACAGTTGAACCTGCTGGTGCTTTAACTGTCACATCAGCTGGAGTACTTGCTTTACCTGCCAAATCGTTGACAATTTCTGGACCGCTAGTTGTTGGTGTTGCTGCTGGATTGTTAGTCGCTGCACCTGCCGCTGGTTTGTTAGTTGCTGCGTCTGGCGCTGGCGTGCTTGGTTTTGGTGCTTCTGGTTTTGGAGTAACTGGCTTAGCTGGTGCTACTGCTTCTTTTTCAACAATTACTTTTACAGGAACTTCTTTTGTAGATTTATCCGGGTAAGTTACAACTGCTGTTGCTCGTTTTTCACCTGGAGTTTGTGTATCTACTGCATCCTTGTACTTAACTGTTGTTCCTTTTGGAAGAGTGTCTAAGTTTCCAATTGATTTTGTCGCATCTGGTTTTTGACCAACTTTTACAGTTTGATCTTTCGCTGTTGGTGTGGAAACATCAGACTGCCACATCTTTATAGGGTTAGTTGCAATGTTGGCGAAACCTGCATTGGCACCAGCAGTGGCACTACGCATCATACCAAACACAACCTTCATATCTTTCAACTGTTCGTTAGATGTTGTTGCAGGAACTTCAGTTCTAAAACTCCATGCATAGCCATCATATCCTGAACCACCCGTAGTCGAACGGTCCACAATCAAACGTTTGTCATTCAAGGCAACATTATCCAATAACTCTTTAGTTCTCGGAGAAGAATTAGACGCCGCACTCTTGAAATATCTATCCTCTTGACCGGCAAGTTTTTCTATGGAACGACCATGGATACCACTTTCCCAACCAGAGGCCAGAGCAAAGGTATCTTTTTGATCTAATGGTAATCCAGCAGCTGTATTTGGTGATGGATTTTCAAACGTTACAGAACTACTCAACGCTGAACCATCAGGTTTTATACGTTGAACTTTTCCATTTATAAATTTAGGGTTGATTGGGGCGTTATATTTTAAACGTGTAATGCTAGTTGGCATATTAACTTCTGCAGGAATTTGGATGAAATTTCGATATACATTTCCTCCATCTGTATTATACGTATTAGATAGATTTTCTGCATGATCATTATAAAAGACAAGCCAATCTAATGAAGTAATCTTCCCACTAGCGTCTTTATTATATTTAACTTTATAATTTGTAACTCTAGAAACTGCATTAACAGCGTCATCTGTAGACGTGGCTTTATTAACATCATTAAGGATATAGGTATCACTATGACCATTTGCGGCTGCATTTGTACCTTCTGAATAGGCAACTTCCGCTCTAAAAGCATTATTTTTATCTAATGCTTTACCGTTACGTGCGTCGTTAGATCCTGTGTTTTCGATTGAGTTAGATTCTGATTTTTTCTCAGTGTTTTCTGCTTTTTTACCTACGGTTGGTTGTCCGTTAGTAGTATCTACTGCTGGAGTTTCTTTTTTCTCTACAGGTTTGTTTTTTAATTTAGTGTTCGCTGTAGTTACTAATTTGCTGTAAGCTTTTTTAATTTCGTCTTGAGTTGTTGCGTTCTCTAATGTATCTTTCGCTACTTTTAGCGCTTCTTTTAATACTGCAACACTCTCTTCTGTTTTGTTTTCGTATGTTCCGTTAGCTAATTTTGCTTCGATTTCTGCAATGTAGTTTTCAAGTTTAGTTTTATCTAAAGCTTTAACTTCTTTTGCAGTTTCTCCATCAAGTTTGGCTGCTACAGCTGGTGTTGTAGTAACTTCTGGCTTGATTTCTGCTACAGCAGCAGGTGCCTCATAAGTCTTGCCATCTCCGTTCGGTGTAGGGTTAACATCCCCAGTAGTCGAGTTGTTTGCTACAGTAGTTTCTGCTGTGTTTGCATGAACCACTTGAGTAGCTAAGCTAGCACCGACCGCAAAAACAAGAGAACAACCGAATAGGAAATGCTTTCCTTTTTTGATCATTCTCCAGTTCTTTTGCTCTGCATTTTTACGATTAAAATACACTATATTTTCTCCTTTTAATTTCTAAAAATAGCATGTAGTACACATACACATACACATACACATACACATACATTCAACATTATAATTTATATAAGCAGATTTGTCAATTATATTAATTATTTTTTATTTTTTTCCAGTATTTTCAGAATATTTCAGGATTTAAATCATTCACTATATTATAATATTGCACTAAAAATAAAATCTCCCTTTCCTTCAAAACTATGATAAATGCCATTTTTTGAATACTTATAAAGAATATATTGATTTCACCTACAGCTAGCTCATCCCTTTTGAGTGTCAAAAAGTAGAGAACTATGAAAGTAAAGCTTATCAGATACCAATACTCTTCGAAAATCTCTTCAAACCACGTCAGCTTCCATCTGCAACTTCAAAACTAGTATTTTGAGCAACCTGCAGCTAGCTTCCTAGTTTGCTCTTTCATTTTCATTGAGTATAAACTATGGTCAAGAAAAAGTCATTCTCTCTGACCATCTCTTTGAAACCTTACAAGCCGTCTAGGGGTCTGCATTTTTCCTCTTCAAAAAAAGCCCCATACTATCTGGTGTTCAGGAATTCCTGCTACAGATAGTATAGAGCTCAAGCAATAGTCACATAACTGCAACTGCTTTTCTATTCTTGCATGGTGTAACCAACACCACGCACGGTTTTAATGTAGCTTTTTTGACCTTTTACATCAAGCTTGCTACGTAGATAACGGATATAGACATCCACGATATTGGTTTCGGTCGCACTTTCATACTTCCAGACACTTTCCAACAACTGCTCACGAGTCAGAACTTTCTTGCTTCCCATAAGAGTAGCCAAGAGGTCATACTCACGACGAGTCAAAGCAATCATCTCCTCGCCACGATAAACGGTATGATGTTCTACGTCCATACGCAGATTGCGGTAAGACGTTGGAACCTTCATCTGACTACAGTGTTGGTCGATAAAGTCCCGACCTCGGAAAATCGCTGAAATACGAGCTACCAGATTCTCAATAATAACTGGCTTATAGATGTAAGAAACGGCAAAGCGTTGGATTGTCTCAATCTGATCTTGCAATTCTTCACGATGGTCCAAGACCATGATAACTGAGGCTGGCTTAGTCCGACTCAGCTTGTCTGCAAAATCCTGGGCTGTCATATCCCCCAGATGAGCATTCAATAAAATCAAGTCATAGTCTGTCTGAAGAGCCATGGAGAGGGCTTTTTGCCCCTCCTCAACCTGATCAACTCGGTATTGCTCTTTTTGGAGCTCCAAACTTAAAAAATGAGCTAGATTTCGTTCTTTCTCAAGTAATAAAATCCGTTTCCCCATGGCAGACCTACTTATTTTTCGTCATACCAAGAGTAGTGGAATGTTCCTTCTTTGTCTTTACGTTGGTAAGTGTGGGCACCAAAGTAGTCACGTTGTGCTTGGATCAAGTTAGCTGGAAGGTCAGCTGAACGGTAGCTATCAAAGTAAGTAATAGCTGCTGAGAAGGTTGGCACTGGTACACCAGCTTGAACAGCAAGAGCTACGATATCACGCACTGCTTGTTGGTACTTAGCAGTAACATCCAAGAAGTACTCATCCAAAAGAAGGTTAGCAAGGTCTGCATCACGGTTGTAAGCATCTGTAATCTTTTGCAAGAAACGAGAACGGATGATACAGCCATCACGCCAGATAGATGCGATGTCTGCAAATGGCAAGTTCCAGTTGTTTTCTTTAGAAGCTACACGCAATTGAGCAAAACCTTGTGCGTATGAAATGATTTTTGAGAAGTAAAGGGCTTGACGGATTTTTTCAATCAGCTCAGCCTTGTCTCCTTCAAATTTGAAGTCAGCTGGTTTTGGAAGGACCTTGCTTGCATGCACACGTTCTTCTTTGTAAGTTGAAATGTAGCGGGCAAATACTGACTCAGTAATTAGCGACAATGGCACACCAAGGTCAAGTGATGATTGGCTAGTCCATTTACCAGTCCCCTTGTTACCTGCAGCATCAAGGATGTAGTCTACGATTGGTCCATCTTGACCTTCATCGTCTTTACGGCTCAAGATATCAGCTGTGATTTCGATCAAGTAGCTGTCCAATTCACCCTTGTTCCACTCAGTAAAGATTTCAGCCATGTCTTCTGCAGAAAGGCCTAGCAAGTGTTGCATCAAGTCATAGCTTTCTGCGATCAATTGCATATCACCATACTCGATACCGTTGTGGACCATCTTCACGTAGTGACCAGCTCCATCAGGACCGATGTAAGTCACACATGGTTTGCCATCTTCTGGTGCTTTAGCTGAGATTTCTTCAAGAACATCCGCAACCAATTCGTAGGCTTCTTTTTGTCCACCAGGCATGATAGAAGGACCTTCAAGGGCACCTTTTTCACCACCAGAAACACCAGTACCGATAAAGTTGATACCAGAGTTGGCCAACTCTTCATTACGACGGATAGTATCTTTGTAGAAAGTGTTTCCTCCGTCAATCAAGATATCACCCTTGTCAAGGTGTGGAAGAAGGGCTTGGATAGTAGCATCTGTACCAGGTCCAGCTTGAACCATCAGCATGATACGACGAGGTTTTTCGATTGAGTTTACAAAGCTTTCAACGTCATAGCTTGGTACAAAGTTCTTTTCAGGATGGCAAGCAATTACGTCTTCTGTTTTTTCTTTACTACGGTTGTAAATAGCAACTGTATAACCACGAGATTCGATATTTAGGGCAAGGTTACGACCCATTACGGCCATACCTACGACACCAAAGTTAGCTTTTGTCATTTGACACTCCTCTTGTTTAATTTGTTTTATTTTATCATTTTTATTTTTGAAAAGAAAGAATTTTGTAACGACTGCTTAGTAGTCCAAGTCATCCGCATGTCCAGAACCATTTCCAACAAAGTATCCTGTCTTACAGTTAAGGGTAAAGAGATAGGTTCCATCTGGCTTGTAGAGGTTGTAATAACCATTGCCATTAACGATATTGACACGTTCAAGGATGTATTGGTTACCAGTGATATAACCACGTGAGCGTGAAGTCGCTAGAATTTGTTCCAAAACACCATCCGCGAAATCCCAAGCAGAGTTGTTACTATCATCAATAGCAGACTGGTTATAAGAAACACGACTGGCACTTCTTTGAACAGCAACTCCTGCACTTGATACGCCCATATTGACTTCACTACGAGAACTTCTAGTCTCAGTTGAGGCCGCATTTGAGCTACTTGGACTGGTCTCACTAGTAGTATTTGAGCTGGCTTGACTAGAGTTTGAACTGCTAGTTTGACTTGAACTTGAGTTTGAAATACTTGTTTGCTGACTCTTACCAAGACTGATAGCCTTATCTAGCACTTTATCAAGCTCTGTATTCCCAGTTTTAATATCTGTAAATTTAGCATTCGATTTGGCTTTGGCATTGGTATCTAACACACCATCAACAATAGCTGGTTTCTCAAATTGTGCATTGACATCTTGAATGGCCTTGATTTGCATTGCTAGACTATCATACTTAGATTTGGCAAGCGTATGTTCACGACTGCCTTCCAGCTTATCAAGTAAGGTTTTAAGTTGAGTCAGTTTATCAAACTGGCTATTTTTTAAAGCCGTTTTGTTGCTATCTGTATAGAAGCCATCATATAAATTATTAAATTCTTCCGCTTCTGCCTGCGAGTTTGTGGTTGATTGAGAAGTCTGGATTTCCTTGGTCGAACGAGCTACTTGACGATAAACATAATAACCAGTTCCAAGGATAAGAACTACTAAGGCTGCTAGAATACCGTAAATCAGCCATTTCTTCTTACTTTTTCCATCTTCACTATCCGTTACTCGAGAAAATGTTGGAACTTCTTCCTCTCCAAACAATTGTACTTCTTCAGTCTCAAATTCTTCGGCAAGAGGAGCTTCTGAAACGCGTGTGAATTCTAAATCATCAAACTGACTCAATTCATTTTCTGAATCTGGAGAATGAACTCCTGTTTCCTCACGAAGCTCTTGAAGCAAATTATCCAGAGTCTGAGTCTCCTCTATCTCTTCTACCTCTTCTTTTTCAACTAAATCATCCTTGCTAAACTGACGCGTTTCAAACTTATCTGCCTCAATTTCATCCTTATGTTGTTTCACATACTTGTCCAAGATAGAATCTCCAGGCAATACACCTGCTTCCACCTCTTCATTTTTTCGCATGGCTTCTCCGACTGTTAGCTCTTTAGCATCATCAAAATCAAATTGCGCTTCTTGATGTTCCGCTTTATGACGATTACGTCTTTGATTACTCATGAGTTTTCCTTCCTACTTTACTTCCTGGCGTTTAACACGCTGACCAAAATATTGATATAAATCAACTTTTAAGGTTCCATTGTACAACTTACGCTTCTTATCCGCTTGACTACCGTACTTGGTCTCAAAGGCTTCATCGCTAGTTAGGATAAACTTACTCCACGTTTTCAGCGGTTCAAATATCTGGCCCATTTCAGCATATAACTTGGTAACCCCTTCATCATCTGACAAACGTTCCCCATAAGGCGGATTGGAAATAATCACTCCATTGATTTTATCAGAACGTAAATCCTGCACGCGCATCTGCTTAAAGGTGATATCTCCTGCAACCCCTGCTGCCTGGGCATTGGCTTTTGCAATTTCCACCATGCGAGCATCGATATCACAGCCCATGATATCCAGTTCCAGCTCACGATCTACTTTCTTAGCTGCCTCTGTGCGGACTTCTTGGATCAAACGATCGCTAATCCAATTCCATTCCTCAAAGGCAAAAGAACGGCGCAGACCAGGCGCCATCTTTCTGGCAATCATAACTGCCTCGATACAGAAAGTCCCCGAACCACAGGTCGGATCAATCAGAGGCTTGTCTGGATACCAGTTAGAAAGTTGCAAAATGGCTGCTGCCATATTTTCCTTGATAGGAGCGCCACCTTTTTCCGTACGATAGCCACGTTTAAAGAGGCTAGATCCTGTCGTATCAATCATGACAGTTGCTATGTCTTTAAGAATAGAGACCTCAATCTTAAACTCTGGACCATTTTCCATCAGAGGAACGCCTTCTGGACGAGCATAGTGTTTTTGTAATTTCTTGACAACAGCCTTCTTTGAAATAGCCTGTACACTTGGCTCATTGTGAAGTTTAGATTTAACACACTTTGCTTTTGAAATCGGGAATCGAGCTCCAAGCGGTAAATAATTTTCCCAATCTAAGGCAAAAACTCCTTGAAACAGCTCTTCAAAAGTCTTAGCAGGGAAAGATCCAACGATAATCTTGATACGGTCCGCCGCTCGAAGCCAGAGGTTAGTTTCGATAATGGCTCTTGCATCTCCTTGAAAACGAACACGTCCATTTTCAACCTGACAATCGTAGCCCAACTCTCGCACTTCACGACCAACGACAGCCTCAAGACCCGCTGCAGCAGTCGCGATTAAATTAAATTCTTTTTTCATTTTTAGTCTTGTAAGACCTTTCTATATGTCCACTTTAAAAAATGAGGTTGAGAAAGTTTTCTCAGCCCCAACCTATATGCAATTTTCTATAAGCCATGTTTTGTTCCAGAAG
>CAUOWW010000058.1:0-11433 GCA_963508345.1 uncultured bacterium | reverse complement strand
CTGACAATGATTACACTTACGAAGAGATGAAGATGACTAAGGAAACTAAGAAAATTATGGAAGATGACAGCATTGCAGTATCTGCAACATGTGTGCGTATTCCTGTTTTGTCAGCCCACTCTGAGTCTGTTTACATCGAAACAAAAGAAGTGGCTCCAATAGAAGAAGTGAAAGCAGCTATCGCAGCCTTTCCAGGCGCTGTTCTTGAAGATGATGTAGCTCATCAAATCTATCCGCAAGCCATCAATGCAGTTGGTTCACGTGATACCTTTGTTGGTCGTATCCGTAAAGACTTGGATGCTGAAAAAGGAATTCACATGTGGGTTGTTTCAGATAACCTTCTCAAAGGTGCTGCTTGGAACTCAGTTCAGATTGCAGAAACTCTTCATGAACGTGGATTGGTTCGTCCAACAGCCGAATTGAAATTTGAATTAAAATAGTCATATTGTTTAGGAGTTCAGATGAACTCCTTCTTTGAAATAGAGAGGTGTTTTCATGTCTTATCAAGATTTAAAAGAGTGTAAAATCATCACAGCCTTTATTACTCCCTTCCACGAGGATGGTTCCATCAACTTTGATGCCATTCCAGCCTTGATTGAGCATTTATTGGATCATCATACGGATGGAATTCTTCTCGCAGGGACGACTGCTGAAAGTCCAACCTTGACCCACGATGAAGAGTTGGAACTCTTTGAGGCAGTTCAAAAAGTTGTCAATGGACGTGTTCCTTTGATTGCGGGTGTAGGTACCAATGATACACGTGACTCTATCGAGTTTGTCAAAGAAGTCGCGGAATTTGGTGGTTTTGCTGCTGGGCTTGCTATTGTACCTTACTACAACAAACCTTCTCAAGAAGGGATGTATCAGCACTTTAAGGCGATCGCAGATGCTTCTGACTTACCTATTATTATCTATAATATTCCAGGTCGTGTGGTTGTTGAATTAACTCCAGAAACCATGCTTCGTTTGGCTGACCATCCAAATATCATTGGTGTTAAAGAATGTACCAGCTTGGCTAATATGGCTTACTTGATTGAGCACAAGCCAGAAGAGTTCTTGGTCTATACTGGTGAGGATGGTGATGCTTTTCATGCCATGAACCTTGGTGCGGACGGGGTTATTTCTGTTGCATCCCATACAAATGGAGATGAAATGCACGAGATGTTTACTGCCATTGCAGAAAGTGATATGAAGAAAGCCGCGGCTATTCAGCGTAAATTCATTCCTAAGGTTAATGCTCTCTTCTCTTATCCAAGTCCTGCTCCAGTTAAGGCAGTTTTGAACTATATGGGATTTGAAGCTGGACCAACTCGTCTACCTCTTGTTCCAGCACCAGAAGAAGATGCCAAACGCATTATCAAGGTTGTTGTAGATGGCGACTACGAAGCAACTAAGGCAACTGTAACAGGGGTCTTAAGACCAGATTACTAATAAAGACAATAAAATCCATGACCGAAACAACGATCATGGATTTTCCTATTTTCCTAAACAGAATTGGCTAAAGAGTTGTGTAATGAGTTCATCAGGAGCAGCATCTCCAGTGATTTCACCGAGAATTTCCCAAGTACGAGTCAAGTCTACTTGAAGCAAGTCAACTGGCATACCCAGTTCAAGACCTTGGTTAACAGCTTGTAGGCTTTCAACTGCTTTTTCAATCAGGGAAATGTGACGTGCGTTAGACAAGTAAGTAGCATCTTGCTCAACCAAACCAGCATTTTCAAAGAAGAGGTTGTTGATTCGCTCTTCAATCTTGTCGATGTTTTGGTTTTTAAGAACTGAAATGCGGATGACATCTTCAGGGAGTTCTGAAGTTTCAATTGCTTCAGGTAGGTCTGTTTTATTAAGTAGAATAATGCGATTGGTTTCTTGACTAATTTCAAGCAGTTGTCTGTCTTGGGCTGTCAGCGGTTCACTAGCATTTAACACTAGTAGCACTAAGTCAGCTTCCTTAAGAGCTTTTTTCGAACGCTCAACTCCGATTTGTTCCACGATATCATCCGTTTCACGGATACCAGCTGTGTCAATCAATTTGAGAGGGACACCGTTGATGTTGACGTATTCTTCGATGACATCTCGGGTTGTACCAGCAATATCTGTAACGATAGCCTTGTCCTCACGTAAGAGGTTGTTGAGAAGGCTAGATTTTCCAACGTTGGGACGACCGATGATGGCTGTGGAAATTCCTTCACGAAGGATTTTACCGCGACGGGCTGTTCTAAGGAGATTGGTTAGCAATTGCTCAAACTCCATAGTCTTCTCACGGACAACAGCAGTAGTGGCTTCCTCAACATCGTCGTACTCAGGATAGTCGATATTGACCTCAACTTGGGCAAGTGTGCTAAGGATTTCTTGACGGGTATTGTTAATCAGGTCAGAAAGGGAGCCGTCTAACTGTTTAACTGCAATGTTCATGGCCTTGTCTGTCTTAGCACGGATGATGTCCATAACGGCTTCAGCCTGAGTCAAGTCCACACGTCCATTTAGGAAGGCACGTTTAGTAAATTCACCAGGTTCAGCCAATCGAGCTCCTTCACGGATAGCTAGCTGGAGAATCTCATTGGTCACCGCAATCCCACCGTGGGTGTTAATCTCGATAATATCCTCACGAGTGAAGGTCTTTGGAGACTTCATAGCCCCAACCATAACCTCGTCCATGACTTTTCCTGTCTGAGGGTCAACAATGTGACCGTAGTTGAGAGTGTGGCTGGCAACCTTGTTAAGGTCTTTTCCTTTAAAAATCTTTTGCGCAATAGCAAAACTTTCTGTTCCGCTTAGGCGGACAATACCAATAGCCCCTTCACCTAGTGGAGTAGAGATAGCAGCGATGGTATCAAATTCACGTGTAATCATAATATTTCCTTTAATAAATAGCTCTTTTCTTGGAAATTTTTCCAAGTCTCTTTTCAAATTGTAACAAATTCGAACTATTTCTTCAATGGATGCTACTTGGAGATTGAAAAAGCCTAAGCAATTCTGCTTAAGCTAGCTTATTTGGTGCGCATTTCCCCCTGTGGGAAGTAAGTCCCTTCTGGCATGTCGTTGATGATGACATGAACAGCAGATTGAGGGGCTCCAGTGTTGCGGACAACCGCTTCCGTTACTTCCTTAGCAAGAGCTTTCTTTTGCTCGAGCGTGCGTCCTTCAAATAAATCGATGCGTACAAATGGCATAATAGCTTCCTCCACTAGTTTTTGATTTCTTCTATTTTACCACATTTTGCCGTTTAAAGCTTAAGAAAATTATGATATACTAGAATGTAGCAAAAATTTAGAAATGGACGTGAAGCAAGAAACATGGCACAGTTGTATTATCGTTATGGGACCATGAACTCTGGTAAGACGATTGAGATTCTCAAGGTGGCCTATAACTATGAGGAGCAAGGAAAAGGTGTTGTGATTATGACCTCGGCTCTGGATACGCGTGACGGTGTTGGCTATGTGTCGAGTCGTATTGGCATGAAACGCCCTGCCATTGCGATTGAGGAAACAACGGATATCTTCGGCTATATCCGAGACCTACCAGAAACACCTTACTGTGTGTTGGTCGATGAAGCCCAGTTTCTCAAGCGTCACCATGTTTACGACCTGGCTCGTGTTGTTGACGAGTTAGACATACCTGTCATGGCTTTTGGTTTGAAAAATGACTTTCGCAATGAACTGTTCGAAGGTTCCAAGTATCTCTTGCTCTTAGCAGACAAGATTGACGAAATCAAGACCATCTGTCAGTATTGTAAGAAAAAGGCGACTATGGTTTTGCGTACTCAGGATGGACTGCCCGTTTACGACGGAGAACAGATCCAGATTGGTGGTAATGAAACCTATATCTCGGTTTGCCGTAAACATTATTTTGCCCCTGAAATCAATAAGGAGAATGAAGAAAAATGAACATCTATGATCAACTACAAGCTGTAGAAGACCGTTATGAAGAATTAGGAGAATTGCTCAGTGACCCTGATGTGGTGTCTGACACTAAGCGTTTCATGGAGCTCTCAAAAGAAGAGGCTTCAAGCCGTGATACAGTGACAGCCTACCGTGAGTACAAACAAGTCCTTCAAAATATCGTCGATGCTGAAGAGATGATTAAGGAATCAGGCGGAGATGCGGACTTGGAAGAAATGGCCAAGCAAGAGCTCAAAGATGCCAAGGCTGAAAAAGAAGAATACGAAGAAAAACTCAAAATTTTGCTCCTTCCAAAGGATCCAAACGATGACAAGAACATCATCCTTGAAATTCGTGGAGCGGCTGGTGGTGACGAAGCGGCACTTTTCGCTGGTGACCTTCTAGCCATGTACCAAAAGTATGCGGAAGCCCAAGGATGGCGCTTTGAAGTTATGGAAGCCTCTATGAATGGTGTCGGTGGTTTCAAAGAAGTCGTTGCCATGGTTTCAGGTCAATCTGTTTACTCTAAACTCAAGTACGAATCAGGTGCCCACCGTGTGCAACGTGTTCCTGTGACAGAAAGCCAAGGTCGTGTCCATACATCAACTGCCACAGTTCTTGTCATGCCCGAAGTCGAAGAAGTAGAATACGATATTGATCCCAAAGACCTTCGTGTTGACATCTATCACGCATCTGGTGCTGGTGGACAGAACGTCAATAAGGTTGCGACTGCTGTTCGTATCGTTCACTTGCCAACCAATATTAAGGTTGAAATGCAGGAAGAACGTACCCAGCAGAAGAACCGTGAGAAGGCCATGAAGATTATTCGTGCGCGTGTTGCTGACCACTTTGCTCAGATTGCACAAGACGAACAAGACGCTGAGCGTAAGTCAACAATCGGTACTGGTGACCGTTCAGAACGGATTCGTACTTATAACTTCCCACAAAACCGTGTCACAGACCACCGTATCGGCTTAACTCTCCAAAAACTAGATACCATTTTGTCTGGTAAATTGGATGAAGTTGTGGATGCCTTGGTTCTTTATGACCAAACACAAAAATTAGAAGAATTAAACAAATAATGAAATTAGCTCAATTATTTTCAGATTTTGAAGAAGAGTTGATAAGACAAGGAGAGGAAGCAGAAAGCCTCTCTTTTGTCTATCGTAGCCTGAAAAATCTATCTTTTACGGACTTTGTTTTTGCCCTACAGCAAGAAGTGACGGAAGAGGAAGAAGTATTTGTAAAAGGAATTTTCCAACAGTTAGCAGCTCATAAACCGGCACAGTACATCATTGGACAGGCAGATTTTTATGGAATGCAGTTAAAAGTTGATGAGCGAGTATTGATCCCTCGTCCAGAAACAGAGGATTTGGTGGAGCTTATCCTGGCTGAAAATCCTGATATGAATCTATCAGTTTTGGATATAGGTACAGGTAGTGGAGCTATTGCTCTCGCTCTAGCAAAAAACAGATCAGCTTGGTCAGTGACAGCAGCAGATATTTCCCAAGAGGCTTTAGATGTAGCTAGCGAAAATGCTAAAAATCAAAAGTTTAATATATTTTTTAAAAAATCTGATTGTTTTGCAGAAATTTCTGAAAAATATGATATAATTGTATCCAATCCACCCTATATCTCTCGTGAAGATGAGTCAGAGGTCGGTTTGAATGTTTTGCATTCAGAACCTCATCTAGCTCTCTTTGCGGATGAGGATGGAATAGCTATTTACCGTAGAATTGCGGAAGATGCAAAAGACTATCTCAAAGATAGTGGTAAGATTTACCTTGAAATTGGATACAAGCAAGGTCAAAGTGTTCCTGAGCTTTTTAGGAAAAATCTTCCTGAAAAAAGAGTACGAACACTCAAGGACCAATTTGGTCAAGATAGGATGGTCGTGATTGATGATGGACAGGATTAGACAAGAGTTGGAAAAGGGTGGGGCGGTTGTTTTACCTACGGAGACAGTTTACGGTCTCTTTGCCAAGGCTCTAGACGAAAAAGCAGTTGATCATGTATACCAGCTCAAACGTCGTCCTAGAGATAAGGCACTAAATCTCAATATCGCCTCTCTAGAGGACATCTTGAACTTTTCTAAGAATCAGCCATCTTATCTGCAAAAACTTGTAGAGACCTTTTTGCCAGGTCCCTTGACCCTTATCCTAGAAGCTAATGACAGAGTTCCTTATTGGGTTAATTCTGGCCTTGCAACTGTTGGATTTCGGATGCCCAGTCACCCCATTACCCTTGATTTGATTCGAGAGACAGGTCCCTTGATTGGGCCGTCTGCTAATATCTCAGGTCATGCAAGTGGAGTGACCTTTGCTCAAATTCTAGAGGATTTTGACCAAGAGGTTTTGGGGCTAGAAGACGATGCTTTTCTAACTGGACAGGATTCAACTATTTTGGACTTGTCTGGAGACAAGGTGAAAATCTTACGCCAAGGGGCGATTAAGCGAGAAGATATCCTTGCTCGGTTGCCAGAGATTTCTTTTGAGGAGGCATGAGATGCTAAGAAATTTAAGAGAAACTGATGTGAAAGCTATATGTGACATTAACCAAGAAGCTTTGGGCTATTCGTTTAGTCCAGAGGAAACGGCTAGTCAACTAGCTAGACTGTCTCAGGATTCCCATCATTTCCTACTTGGATATGAGGATGCAGCCAGTCATGTCTTACTTGGATATGTCCACGCTGAAGTTTACGAATCACTTTATTCCAAAGCAGGATTTAATATTTTAGCTTTAGCAGTTTCACCTCAAGCACAAGGGCAAGGTATTGGTAAAAACTTGCTAAAAGGGTTGGAAGAAGAAGCAAAAAGACGTGGCTATGGGTTTATTCGCTTAAACTCTGCCGATCATCGTCTGGGAGCTCATGCATTTTATGAAAAAGTTGGTTATACTTGTGATAAAATGCAGAAACGGTTTATTCGCATCCTTTAGTTTATTTTCTTATTGTAAAAACAAACTAGAGGACCAGTCACATTATAAAGGAGAAGACCTATGATTTTTGACAAAGATGATTTTAAAGCATATGATGCTGATCTCTGGAATGCTATTGCCAAAGAAGAAGAACGCCAACAAAACAACATTGAGTTGATTGCTTCGGAAAACGTAGTTTCCAAGGCTGTTATGGCAGCTCAAGGGTCTATCTTGACAAACAAATATGCCGAGGGTTACCCAGGACGCCGTTATTATGGTGGAACTGATGTAGTAGACGTGGTAGAAACTCTAGCTATTGAACGTGCAAAAGAAATTTTCGGTGCAAAATTTGCCAATGTCCAACCACACTCAGGAAGCCAAGCCAACTGTGCAGCTTACATGGCCTTGATTGAACCAGGTGATACCGTTATGGGAATGGATTTGGCAGCAGGTGGACACTTGACTCACGGAGCTCCTGTTAGCTTCTCTGGTCAAACTTACAACTTTGTGTCTTATAGTGTGGATCCTGAAACGGAACTCTTGGACTTTGATGCTATCTTGAAACAAGCCCAAGAAGTAAAACCAAAATTGATTGTAGCAGGTGCCTCAGCCTATTCTCAAATTATCGATTTTTCAAAATTCCGTGAAATTGCTGATGCTATTGGAGCTAAGCTCATGGTAGATATGGCTCATATCGCTGGTTTGGTTGCTGCTGGTCTTCACCCAAGTCCAGTACCATACGCTCATATCACTACAACAACGACTCACAAAACCCTTCGTGGCCCTCGTGGTGGTTTGATTTTGACCAATGATGAAGACTTAGCTAAGAAAATCAATTCAGCTATTTTCCCTGGTATTCAGGGTGGACCTTTGGAGCATGTTGTGGCAGCTAAAGCTGTTTCTTTCAAAGAAGTCTTAGATCCAGCCTTCAAGGAATATGCTGCTAATGTCATCAAGAACAGCAAGGCTATGGTAGAAGTCTTCTTGCAAGATCCTAATTTCCGTATCATTTCTGGAGGAACTGAAAACCACCTCTTCCTAGTAGATGTAACTAAGGTTGTAGAAAACGGAAAAGTTGCTCAAAACTTGCTGGATGAAGTCAATATTACCCTAAATAAAAACTCAATCCCTTACGAAACTTTGTCACCATTCAAGACAAGTGGTATTCGTATCGGATCTGCAGCCATTACTGCACGTGGATTTGGTGAAGAAGAAAGCCGCAAAGTTGCTGAACTCATCATTAAAACCCTTAAGAATTCAGAAAATGAGGCTGTCTTAGAAGAAGTGAGAAGCGAAGTCAAAGCATTGACAGATGCCTTCCCATTATACGAGGACTAAAATTTTTATGGACATTTATATTAAGAAAGCTATTATCCATCAGTTCAGTCCGGATGATACCGAGCTGCTCCTAGCGGATAAGTTTCTCAATATCACTCCAAAAATCGAAGAATACCTGCGTAAAAAAATTGAACGTGTGTATTCAGATGAAGCCAAGACTGGGATTTTCGAAGAAGAAAATCCCTTCTTCAATCACATCACAGACGATTTGTTGGAGACATCAGTAACACTGGCTAATCTCTGGAAAGAAGAGTTCAGTATTTCAGAAAATCTCAAGACTAATGACTTGATTTTTGTGCAATTTTCTAAAGAAGGTATAGAACATTTTGCTTTCTTACGAATTGCTCTGCGGGAGACCTTGACCCATCTCGGAGGAGAGGTTGATAATCCAATCAAGCTAACTCAGAATAACCTGCCTGGATTTGGAACGGGGGCTGATGAGGCCTTAGTGGTCAATCTTCAAAGTCGCAAGTATCATTTGATTGAAAAACGCATCAAGTACAACGGGACTTTTTTGAACTATTTTTCAGATAATCTTCTTGCTGTCGCTCCTAAGATTTCTCCTAAAAAATCTATCAAAGAACTAGAAAAAACGGCACAGCGAATTGCTGAGACTTTTAACACAGATGATTTTCAATTTCAATCTAAGGTCAAATCAGCAATTTTTAACAATCTGGAAGAAAGCAATGAATTGTCACCCGAGAAATTGGCTAATGACCTTTTTGACAACAATCTGACGGCTCGTTTAAGCTTTATTGACCAAGTCAAAGAAGCCGTACCAGAGCCTGTTCAATTTGATGAAATTGATGCCAGTCGCCAATTAAAGAAATTTGAAAACCAAAAACTCTCCTTGTCAAATGGAATTGAGCTCATCGTTCCCAATAACGTCTATCAAGATGCTGAGTCTGTTGAGTTTATCCAAAATGACAATGGAACCTACTCTATCTTAATCAAAAATATCGAGGATATTCAAAGTAAATAATGTTTAAACGAATTCGAAGAGTGCTTGTACTAGCAGTCTTCCTTTTTGCTGGCTATAAAGCTTACCGCGTGCACCAAGATGTCAAGCAAGTCATGACCTATCAACCTATGGTTCGAGAAATCTTGAGTGAAAAAGACACCCCAGCAAACGAAGAGCTCGTGCTCGCTATGATTTATACTGAAACAAAAGGTAAAGAAGGCGACGTCATGCAGTCTAGTGAATCTGCAAGTGGTTCAACCAATACCATCAATGATAATGCCTCTAGCATTCGGCAAGGTGTGCAAACTCTGACAGACAATCTTTATCTGGCTCAGAAGAAGGGTGTTGATGTCTGGACGGCTGTGCAAGCCTATAATTTTGGACCTGCCTATATCGATTTTATCGCCCAAAATGGCAAGGAAAATACCCTAGCACTGGCTAAACAGTACTCTCGTGATACGGTTGCTCCCTTGCTGGGTAATACCACTGGAAAGACTTATAGTTATATTCACCCCATTTCTATTTTTCATGGTGCTGAACTCTATGTAAATGGAGGAAACTATTACTATTCTAGACAGGTGCAACTAAACCTTTACATCATCAAATGTTTCACTCTCTTTTCAACATCTGGCTAGTCCAGGTGTTTTTGTTATAAGTTTTCTTTAAGATAGATATATTACTCTAGAAAGGTAAAGGAGGAAATTCCCTATGAGAAAGAAACTCTTTCTGACTAGTGCTGCGGTCTTGTGGGCAGTAACAGCTATGAATAGTGTCCATGCAGCAACAGATGTTCAAAAAGTTATCGATGAAACCTATGTCCAACCTGAATATGTCCTAGGTTCTTCATTATCTGAAGACCAAAAAAATCAAACCCTTAAAAAACTAGGCTACAATGCCTCAACAGACACCAAAGAACTCAAGACCATGACACCTGATGTCTATTCTAAGATTATGAATGTTGCCAATGACTCTAGCTTACAATTGTATTCATCAGCCAAGATTCAAAAACTAGGCGACAAGTCGCCACTTGAGGTCAAGATTGAAACACCAGAAAACATCACTAAGGTGACGCAGGATATGTACCGAAATGCAGCCGTAACTTTGGGTGTGGAACACGCCAAAATCACTGTAGCAGCACCTATTCCAGTTACAGGTGAGAGTGCTTTAGCCGGGATTTACTATTCGCTTGAAGCTAATGGGGCCAAGGTGCCACAAGCCAATAAAGAGTTGGCTCAAGAAGAGCTAAAGGCTTTATCAGATATCAATGCTGAAAACAAGGACAAAACAGGCTATGATGCTAATAAATTAAATGTTGCCCTAGCCGATATTAAGTCAGGACTCGCCAAAGCTAAAGAAAGCAAGGGAAATCTGACGGAGGAAGATGTCCGCAAAATCGTTGAAGATACCTTAAAAAATTACAAACTAGATCAGGTTATAACAGGAAACCAGATTAATATCATCATCAATTTTGCTTTGAATCTCTCAAAAAGTGATATCCTCAGCAATGCAGACTTCACTAAAACCTTGAATGACCTGAAACAAAGTATTGTTTCACAAGCTGGCGACAGTTTTAAAAATATCAACCTTAACTTTGATGCCGATAAGGCGCTAGAGGACAGTGGTAACTTCTTAAGTTCCCTCTGGCAAGCCATTGTCAACTTCTTCAAGAGTTTTGGTTCTTAAGAAATTTCATGGTATAATAGATGGTAACCGTAACGTTGCCGTCTTTTTTGTCGGCCAATAGAAAGAGAAGAGAATGTTAAAGAAAAATGATATTGTAGAAGTTGAAATTGTTGACTTGACCCATGAAGGTGCAGGAGTTGCCAAGGTAGATGGTTTGGTCTTTTTTGTAGAGAATGCTTTACCGAGTGAAAAAATCCTTATGCGTGTCCTCAAGGTTAATAAAAAGATTGGTTTTGGTAAAGTTGAAGAATACCTTGTCCAGTCGCCACACCGTAATCAAGATCTAGATTTGGCTTACCTGCGTTCAGGAATTGCGGATCTAGGTCATCTTGCCTATCCAGAACAGCTCAAGTTTAAAACCAAGCAAGTCAAAGACAGTCTCTACAAGATTGCTGGCATTGCAAATGTAGAGGTTGCTGAAACGCTTGGCATGGAAAATCCAGTTAAGTATCGCAACAAGGCGCAGGTGCCTGTTCGTCGAGTGAATGGTGTCTTGGAAACTGGCTTTTTCCGTAAGAATTCCCATGACCTCATGCCTCTAGAAGATTTCTTTATCCAAGATCCTGTGATTGATGAGGTAGTTGTAGCCCTACGCGACTTGCTCCGTCGTTATGATTTGAAACCTTATGATGAAAAGGAACAAGCTGGCTTGATTCG
>CAUOWW010000057.1:0-11537 GCA_963508345.1 uncultured bacterium | reverse complement strand
CTACTTGGTCCATAATAGCCTCATAGCGATTTGAGGTATTAGTATCACTCTTCCACTGAGTAATCATGCGGTTAATAGCTGCTGAAACCAACATTTCAAGGTTATAATAAGCAGCATCTTTGTTTCCGTATTTATTACCAATTACTTCACCCTGCTCCGTCAAGCGGATACGATCCTTGATAGACTTGAGCGGTTGGGAGGTAATAGCTTCATAAGTTGGTCCACCACCACGACCGACAGTCCCACCACGGCCGTGGAAGAAGGTAACCTTAACACCAAATTCATCTCCAATAGCAGTCAATTGTTGTTGAGCCTTGTAGAGGGTCCAACATGATGATAAGTAACCACCATCTTTATTACTATCAGAATAACCAAGCATGATTTCCTGGTAGTTATTACGTGAAGCTATCCATTTCTTAGCCAGATCAAGAGAAAGGTATTCTCTCATAGTTTCTTCTGAGTGGTCCAAGTCCTCGATTGTTTCAAAGAGAGGAACGATTTGGACACGGGCTCTTTCTTTATCAACTAGTCCTACTTCTTTTAGCAAAATTGCCAATTCCAGCATGTCTGATACGCTGGTTGCATGTGAAATGATAGTCTGACGAATAACATCATCACCCAACTTATCTTTCAAATTACGAGCAGCCTTAAAGATAGCCAATTCTTTTTCAAGTAACTCTGATTTTTCAACATGAGTAGCAGAAAGAATACGTGGATCTTCTTCTAATTCTTTCAAAAGAAGCTGGCATTTTTCTTCTTCACTGAGTTCACTGTAATGAGAATGAATTCCTGCTGATTTTAAGAGTTCTGCTACGCAGGCCTCATGAACACTAGAATCCTGACGCATGTCGATGGATGCCAAATAGAAACCAAAAATTTCAACTGCCTGAATCAACTCAACAAAATCACCAGAAATCAGTGCTTCGCCCTTGTTTTCCAAGAGGGAATCACGGATAGTAACTAAGTCCTTATAAAAGTCATTGGCTGTTTCATAGCGAGCTCCAACTTCCTTATCCTCAATCAGATAAGCTTTTGTTGCTTGGATTTTTGATTGAATATCAAACAAGGCACGACGATACAGCTCTTTTTCACGATAAATTGAGTTATCCTTAGATTGACGAGCCATTTCTCTGACTTGCTTGCTGACATTGACAATACTAGTTGAGAGAGAGAACTCACGATAAAGTTGGTAAATCTTTTCATCGTAGTAGTTCATGATGACTTCACACTGGGTCATGGCAGATTTCTTCAAGGTATCTGCTGTAACAAAGGGATTCCCATCACGGTCTCCACCAATCCACATTCCCATGGTAATTGGTTTAGGATGTTTCAACTCTAAGCCATGTTTTTTAGCCAGGCGCTTGTACTCAGCAGTCAAATGAGGAACAGCTTTCAGAAATGAACTATTGTAGTATTCCATAACATTCGTGATTTCATTGGTCACTTTCAATTTCTTTTCACGAATCATATCTGTCTGCATGATAATCTCAATGTAACGGCGGAGGTCATTATGCCATTTTTCCTTATTAATCAAGCCTAACTTCACATCACGGTACTTACGCAAGAGGGTATGGATATGGTTGGTCAAATCCAGCATACTCTTACGTTGAACTTGTGTTGGATGAGCTGTCAAAACAGGGACAACATTCAAGTGTTCTAGAATTTCAACCGCATTTTCTTTTTCTGCAACCATTTTGATTGTTGCTGACAATTTACCAAGATAATCTTGATCAATATTATTTTGATGGTTGATTTCATAGGCCAAATCCACGTCTTCTGAAATATTAATCAAGAGGGGCAAGATAGAAAAATAGCGTGAAATATAAGCCATTTCGTCATTTGTCAGACTAGTAACTAATTGGTTCAATCCTTGATAATCTTCTTGAGTTGATAATTCTTTCAACTGCATGATTTTATCAAAAGTCTCTGGGGCAAGCATATTTTTAGTGATATCTTCTAACAATTCTGTTAAAATCAATACTTCTTCTTGCACGACAGCTTTATTACTATAGTTTTCTAATTTTTGAAGAGACATAGGTAATCCTTTCCACTCTCAGCTCTACATATAGTGTGATGAGTGAGCTTCTAACTCCTCATATAATTGGGCACGCTTTTCACTTGCATCAATGTTTAAGACAAAGGCGATGGCTACAGACAAGACCAGCAGACTGTTCCCTCCTTGCGATAGGAAAGGGAAGGTAACTCCTGTTGAAGGAATAATACCAGAAATTCCACCGATATTAACAAAGACCTGTACCAACATCATCCCCCCAACTCCAATCGCCATCATGGAATTAAAGGGATTCTTAGCACGAATACCGACTAGGATAATTCGCAAAATTAAGAAAAAGACAAGGGCTAAAATCAAGCTGGCCCCCACAAATCCAAACTCTTCAATGACAATTGAAAATACAAAGTCTGTATGGGCCTCTGGTAGATAGCCACGTTTTTCGATTGAATTTCCTAAACCTAGACCAAACCATCCACCATTGACCATGGCAAAGTAGGAATTTGCAAGTTGGTGGCCTGCTCCTGCCAAATCAGCAAAGGGATTAAAGTAGGCACTGAAACGCTTAGCCACATATCCAAATACTGGAACTTTTAAAAACTTATCAACCCCTATCATATCAATAGCTGTTAAGGAAAGGGCGGAAACTCCAAACAAAAGACCGATAAAGGCTACAAACCAGCGATGAGCAATTCCACTAAGTGTATACATAATCAAGGCAACCAAAGCTAGGATAGTAGCATTCCCCAAATCTGGGAAGATAGCCAAACTTCCTATCATTACCAAGAGGACAAAACGCCAATCATTAAAAGCACGAGGAATCCATTGATTTTGAGTTAAAACTTGGAAATCATAAACAGCAATTTCATCCTGTTGTTTTGAAAAACGTTGGGCCAAGTACCAGACGATAATAATCTTCAAATACTCAGCTGGCTGAATGGTCAAAGGTCCTACTGATATCCAACCATAGGCTCCATTAACTGGCGTACCAATTAAGCGAGCCAAAGCTAATAGAATTAGCTCAACAAACATAACAATAAATAAAAGTCGTTCTTTTCTTAAAAAATTCAGTTTCAGCTTATATATCAAGACAATCAATATTAAACTAAAGCCCCAAAATATTCCCTGACTTCGAACTAATTGCAGGGCACTTTTACCTTCTTCGATAAGAATAGCACTAGTTGTAGAATAAACTACAATCAAGCCCAAAATAGATAAAAGCAAATAAGGAACTAGGATAGAATAGTTTAATAGGTGCCTCTTACTAATCTTCATAGTATCACCAATCTAATGAGAACAAAAGAAATTATTCCCAAATTCCGTTTATTTTCTAGTTTTGATTGCTATTATACCATTTTTTCCGAAAGAAAAAAACTCTTATCCTTAAGATAGAAGATTTTCTCATAAGAAAAAGAGCACTTGGCTCTTTTCTGTTTTATTCTTTTGATGAACTACTTGAGCTTGAATCTCCACCGCCGATATATTGGGTAAAGATATTTTGGAAGGCTTGGTCTTTGACCTTGATATTAGCTGCTTGCAATTCTTTTCCGATAATACTTTGAACAAATGTTGCATCGTTCTGTTTTTGAGTTAAGATAACCGTTTTTAATTTTTCTTTATAATCATCGATATTAGATGATTTTTCTGTTTTCTTAGTGAGTTTTACAATGTAATATTGGCTACTATAGGCTTGTGTGCCAGTGGCTTTAATCACATCAGAAACACCATTTACATCTAAAGCAAAAGCAGCTTTTTTAACTTGTTCTGGTACTTCTGTTGAAGCAGAATCAAAGGTGATTTCTCCACCATTCGCTTTAGTTTTCTCATCAGTTGAGTTATCTTTAGCTAATTGAGCGAAATCTGCACCACTTGCCTTGGCTTTTTCTAGGACTTCTTTCGCTTTATCCTCATTATCAAGACGAATAATTTGAGCCGTTACATCTGGAGTGTACTCGTCAAAGGCCTTCTTGTAAGCATCATCTGTCAATTCAGCTTCTGCTGCTTTTTTAACTGCCAACTCAACCAATTTACTTGTACGAATTTGAGCTTTACGTGTTTCAAGGGTCATTCCTGCTTGTGACAAAACACGTTGGTAGTTCTCACCATATTGTTTTTCTTCTTCGGCAATAGTATCATTGACTTCTTTGTCATCTACTTCTGAACCATATTGTTTCTCAAATACTTTTTGGATGGTCAAGTTCAACAACACTTGTTGGGCTGAAGGATTGCTCTTCACTTGCTCATAAAACTGATGTTCTGTGATAACATCTCCTTTCATGCTGATAAGATCTGCTCCTTCTGAACCTTTCGAACAAGCTGCTAAAGTTGCTACTGATAATAGTGTAATGGCACCTGCCAATAGTTTTTTCTTCATGTCTACTCCTTTTAGATAAGTGTTACCCTATCTATTTTACTATATTTTCTTAAATTATTCTGAAAATCATTCGCTAATAGGCAATTGAACATCTGCTACATTTTTACGAAGCATGAGAATACCATCTCCTAAAGGTACTAATGTTGCAGTGAGTCCTGGATTGTCTAAGGTTGCATCAAATAGTCTTTGAAGGCCTCGATAAATGGTTCGCTGGCCACGACGGACTTCCATAATGTCCTTGGCAACATCACCACCTTGGAAAATATCATCCAAGACAACCACACCACCAACTTCCAAGTGTTTGAGGATTTCTGGCAAAAAGACAATGTATTTAGACTTGGCAGAATCCATAAAGACGAAATCATAGGACTCTGTCAAGGTAGATAAGACATCTACCGCATCTCCCTCTAGGAGTGTAATTTGCTTGCGACTGTCAAACTGAGCGAAATTTTCCTTGGCAAATCCAATCATCTCTGGATTGCGGTCAATGGTTGTAATCTTAGCATTTGGCGCATGTTCCGCCATCAAGAGGGCTGAAAAACCGATAGCAGTCCCAATTTCCAGAATGTTTTTAGGCTGCATGGTTTCCATGAGAAAACGAAAATAAGCAACCGTTTCATGGGGAATGATGGGAATATTTTCCTTACGGGCAAAGTCTTCCAATTCTTTCAAAGAGCCTGTGACTTGCTTTTGACGCTGACGCATCAAGTCCACAATTTCTTCCTTGACAACAGGGCGACGCATGTTATGGTTGGCATTTTTACTATATGATTCAACCATCTTATGCCAATCCCAATTTTTCAACAAGGGCTTCAAACTCATTCAAACGACGTTCGAAGACTGCAAAGGCATCGTTGAGGTAGTCTTCCTTCTCCATATCAACACCAGCTTTTCTCATGACATTAAGTGGATAGTCAGATTTACCTGCCTTGAGGTAGTCGATATAACGGTCACGGTCTTCTTGACTACCATGAACAATCTTTTCAGCCAAGGCTGAGGCTGCTGCAAAGCCAGTTGAATATTGGTATACATAGTAGTTATAATAGAAGTGTGGAATGCGAGCCCACTCGTATTGGATTTCAGGATTGTCTTCCTTACTCAAACCATAATACTCTTGGTTCAAGTCTGCGTAGAGTTTATTTAAGAAATCACTTGTCAAGACTTCACCATTTTGATCCGCTTGATGAATCGCGTGTTCAAACTCAGCAAATTGAGTTTGGCGGAAAACTGTTCCACGGAAACCGTCTAGGAAGTTATTGAGAATAGCAAAACGCGTTGCATCATCTTCCACTTCTTCCAATAATTTCTCCGTCAAGATATTTTCATTGGTCGTTGAAGCAATCTCAGCCAAGAAGATAGAATAATCTCCATAAACATAAGGCTGAGTCTCGCGAGTATAGCTGGAATGCATACTGTGACCTGTTTCATGAACAAGAGTAAAGAGATTGTCTAGATTGTCCTGCCAGTTAAGAAGCATGAAGGCATTGGTATCGTAAGAGCCACCAGAGTAGGCCCCTGAACGCTTGCCTTGGTTTTCGTAAACATCAATCCAACGCTCGCTGAAGGCACGTTTAACACGGCTCAAATAATCCTCACCCAAGACTGCCAAGGCTTCTTCTGCTTTTTTCAAGGCTTCTTGGTAGGTAAAACTATATTCAACAGATGAAAGCGGTGTATAGACATCGTACATCTTGAGGTCTGAAATCCCCAAAATCTTTGAACGAAGCTCAAGGTAACGATGCAAGAGTGGCAAATGCTTGCGAACTGCTGCTACCAAATTGTCATAAACACTTTCTGGAACAAAATTTGCTGCGAGAGCTGCATGACGAGCACTCTTGTAGTTGCGAACTTTTGCACGATAGTTTTGAACCTTAACATTTGTTTGCAAGGTTTTAGCATAAGTATGTTGGAATTGCTCGTAAGTTGCATAAAGGGCCTGATAAGCATCTCGGCGAACTTCACGATTTTTAGACTCCATCAAACGCATATAAACGCCATGTGATAATTGTACTTCGTTACCATCTTCATCTTTAACAAATGGAAAGACGATATCTGCATTATCTAAAATAGCGAAAGTTTCACTTGCCGAACCAAAGATTTCACTAGCTCCAGCTAATAATTCTTCTTCTCTTTGTGATAGAACGTGTTCCTTGCCTTGCAAAAGTTTGTCAAAATAGTGTTGATAAACCTGCAATTTTAGCTGAGCTTCTAAAAAGTCAGCATACTGCTCTTCACTGATTTCCATAAATTCAGGCTCATAGAATGAAAAGGCTTGGTCTAGCTGGCTATAGAGAGTCATGGCCTTGGCATAGTACTCTTGGTACTTGGCTTCACGTGTATCCTGGTCATTTTTCATATGAGCATAAACGTAAAGCTTCTCCATCTGGCGTTCCATTTCAAGAGAAAATTCAGTGATTTCTAGAAGGCTATCCGCACTATCTAGGAGATGGCCTTCATACTGAGCTACTGTCTCCAATTGTTCTGTTAAATCTTTTAAGGCTTCTTCCCAAGCCTGGTCAGTTGGGTAGATCGTTGATAGATCCCATGTATCTTTTTCATTTATTTCATTTCTTTGTAATACCATTAGATTCCTCCATCCTTTCTATTCTACCATATTTTTCAAGAAATATTGCTGATAAAAGGCTGGTGGATAAAGCTTTTGCCAATCATTTTGAGGATTTTTTTGGTAATAGGTTTGAAAATACTGATAATAGCTGGTCAAGTCCTTCTCAATTTGGCAAAAATCACCTACTAGTGGTCGAATTTGTGGATACCATTCTTTTAAGCCATAAATCAAGAGATTTTCTCCCTTTTGATAGGCTTCTGCTTGTTCTTTCATCCAAATGGGATTTTGATAATAGAGTTGTTGCTGAATATAGCGACAGATGTCCTTGTCCTGAGAAACACTAAAACTAGATATTTTTTGTTTCTTATAGGGAAAACGTAATATCTCCAGTAGACTATCTTGGCCATAGGGAAATTCCTTGATTTGATAATGGAGTTTGCCTCGAAGATCCTGGTGAATCAGGTATTTGAGTCTTAAAAGATGTTTTTCCTTGTCTACTTCCCAAACATAAAAGCCCATATTTTGACTGAAATAGAGAAAACCTTGTTGCAGACGGGTCAAACGCTCCTTGAGCCAAAGTTTTTCCCCCAGCAACCACAGTACCTGGTAACCCTGACTACGATAGCCCTCACTGCGCTCTTTAAGAATTTTTTGAGGCAAGGGACTACACTGAACTTCTAAAACTAGATTGCCATTTACAAATACATCCGCAATCTGTTTAAGCTCTGTAAGCGGGTATTCTAATTGCACCTCAGCCTCTGTTTTCAACCAATCATAGAGGACTTCCTTATTTGCCAAGTGTTCTGGACTTTCATTTTCAAAGGAATAATCACAGTCTTTTAAGGATTTATGGGCAAAATGGGTTCGTACACTTGCTCCTTGACGCAAACGGACCTGGCCTCCACAAGCTGGGCAGGTGTATTCTTCCTTCTCAAGCTTATCCTCTAACACATTTACCAATTCTCCCCTAGTATCTCTCGCAACAAACATGATTTCCCTCCTTTTCTATATTATTCGTAAAAATTAATAATCGTATTTTTAATTATAGAAAAAAAGTGTAGTAAATCGAAATAAAATATAAGCAAATTGATTGGGGAATTATAGTATATTAAAATAAGATGTGAACTAAGAGATTAGGAAAGTCAAATTAATTTCTAACAGTGCTTCAGAAGTCATGTCCTACTATTCCAGTTTCAATACCCTATATAATTGACAAATAACCAAAATCTCCTAGCAATCAATGGACTACTAGGAGAGTTTTTTAAGGAATTCTATATAAGCTATAAAATCAAATACAGATTTTACTAAAAGATTAGATTAACTTATATATAAATTATGCTTCTTCATCTTCTTTACGACGACGGCCTGCAAGACCAAGACCAAGTAATGCACTTGCTGTAGCTGCTACCATAGCTACTGTAGAGTCTGCTGTACCAGTATTTGGAAGTTGTCGATCTTTATTTATTGTAGTTTCAGATACTGGAGTTCCATCTGACATTTCATTAGCACTGCCGTCCTTATGTGGCTGAGCTGGCATTTCTTCTGAAATACCATTCACACTACCTGTATAGGCTGGGACTTCTGCTGTTGGTGGCGTAACTACCTTGCCGTCACCAGCTGTACTGCTTGTGCCTACTGGTTCTGTATAGGCTGGGACTTCTACAGTTGGTGGAATAATAACATTGCCTTCACCATCTGTACTACTTGTACCTACTGGTTCTGTATAAGCTGGGACTTCTACAGTTGGTGGAATAATAACATTGCCTTCACCATCTGTACTACTTGTACCTACTGGTTCTGTATAAGCTGGGACTTCTACAGTTGGTGGTGTAATACCGTTTCCTGCGCTATTCGTACTGCTTGTACCTACTGGATTTACTGCGTTAATTGCTGTTGTTCCTGTAGTTTGAGCACCGTCTACACCATCTTGATCTTTCGCTTCATTGATAGCATTTACGGCTGCGATGGCGGCTTTCGCTACTTCGGCTTTCGCTGCTGCTTTTTCATCGTCTGACAATTTAGCGTTCTTATCAATTGAGGCAATCTTAGCTTCTGACGCTGTTTGGATTGCTTCTAGCGCTTTCTCTTTACCTACTGGATTTACTGCGTTAATTGCTGTTGTTCCTGTAGTTTGAGCACCGTCTACACCATCTTGATCTTTCGCTTCATTGATAGCATTTACGGCTGCGATGGCGGCTTTCGCTACTTCGGCTTTCGCTGCTGCTTTTTCATCGTCTGACAATTTAGCGTTCTTATCAATTGAGGCAATCTTAGCTTCTGACGCTGTTTGGATTGCTTCTAGCGCTTTCTCTTTACCTACTGGATTTACTGCGTTAATTGCTGTTGTTCCTGTAGTTTGAGCACCGTCTACACCATCTTGATCTTTCGCTTCATTGATAGCATTTACGGCTGCGATGGCGGCTTTCGCTACTTCGGCTTTCGCTGCTGCTTTTTCATCGTCTGACAATTTAGCGTTCTTATCAATTGAGGCAATCTTAGCTTCTGACGCTGTTTGGATTGCTTCTAGCGCTTTCTCTTTACCTACTGGATTTACTGCGTTAATTGCTGTTGTTCCTGTAGTTTGAGCACCGTCTACACCATCTTGATCTTTCGCTTCATTGATAGCATTTACGGCTGCGATGGCGGCTTTCGCTACTTCGGCTTTCGCTGCTGCTTTTTCATCGTCTGACAATTTAGCGTTCTTATCAATTGAGGCAATCTTAGCTTCTGACGCTGTTTGGATTGCTTCTAGCGCTTTCTCTTTACCTACTGGATTTACTGCGTTAATTGCTGTTGTTCCTGTAGTTTGAGCACCGTCTACACCATCTTGATCTTTCGCTTCATTGATAGCATTTACGGCTGCGATGGCGGCTTTCGCTACTTCGGCTTTCGCTGCTGCTTTTTCATCGTCTGACAATTTAGCATTCTTATCAATTGAGGCAATCTTAGCTTCTGACGCTGTTTGGATTGCTTCTAGGGCTTTCTCTTTACCTACTGGAGTTACTGCTTCAATTGCTTTAACTCCTGTAGTTTGAGCGGCATCTACACCATCTTGATCTTTCGCTTCATTGATAGCATTTACAGCTGCGATGGCAACTTTCGCTACTTCGGCTTTCACTGCTGCTTTTTCATCATCTGACAATTTAGCATTCTTATCAATTGAGGCAATCTTAGCTTCTGACACTGTTTGGATTGCTTCTAAGGCTTTCTCTTTACCTACTGGAGTTACTGCTTCAATTGCTTTAACTCCTGTAGTTTGAGCACCGTCTACACCATCTTGATCTTTCGCTTCATTGATAGCATTTACGGCTGCGATGGCAGCTTTCGCTACTTCGGCTTTCACTGCTGCTTTTTCATCATCTGACAATTTAGCATTCTTATCAATTGAGGCAATCTTAGCTTCTGACACTGTTTGGATTGCTTCTAAGGCTTTCTCTTTACCTACTGGAGTTACTGCTTCAATTGCTTTAACTCCTGTAGTTTGAGCACCGTCTACACCATCTTGATCTTTCGCTTCATTGATAGCATTTACGGCTGCGATGGCGGCTTTCGCTACTTCGGCTTTCGCTGCTGCTTTTTCATCGTCTGACAATTTAGCATTCTTATCAATTGAGGCAATCTTAGCTTCTGACGCTGTTTGGATTGCTTCTAGTGCTTTCTCTTTATTTGTCTCTAAGTTTCCTGGTGTGTGCACGCCTTCGATGGCTTTAACACCTTCTGATTTCGCTGTTGCTACTGCATCTGCTGTGTCTGCTGCTGTAATCTTAGATTCTTCTTCTGTTTTCTTAGTATCTACTTCTTGTTCTTTTGCTGTACGTTGTGCTGCTGTTAAGCTCTTATCTGCTGCGATAGCTTCTTTTTCGGCTGCCGCTGCTTTAGCTAAGTCTGCTTTCGCTGCTTCTTTTACAGTCTCTAAGTTTCCTGGTGTGTGCACGCCTTCGATGACTTTAACACCTTCTGATTTCGCTGTTGCTACTGCATCTGCTGTGTCTGCTGCTGTAATCTTAGATTCTTCTTCTGTTTTCTTAGTATCTACTTCTTGTTCTTTTGCTGTACGTTGTGCAGCTGTTAAGCTCTTATCTGCTGCGATAGCTTCTTTTTCGGCTGCCGCTGCTTTAGCTAAGTCTGCTTTCGCTGCTTCTTTTACAGCATCTAAGTTTCCTGGTGTGTGCACGCCTTCGATGACTTTAACACCTTCTGATTTCGCTGTTGCTACTGCATCTGCTGTGTCTGCTGCTGTAATCTTAGATTCTTCTTCTGTTTTCTTAGTATCTACTTCTTGTTCTTTTGCTGTACGTTGTGCAGCTGTTAAGCTCTTATCTGCTGCGATAGCTTCTTTTTCGGCTGCCGCTGCTTTAGCTAAGTCTGCTTTCGCTGCTTCTTTAACAGCATCTAAGTTTCCTGGTGTGTGCACGCCTTCGATGGCTTTAACACCTTCTGATTTCGCTGTTGCTACTGCATCTGCTGTGTCTGCTGCTGTAATCTTAGATTCTTCTTCTGTTTTCTTAGTATCTACTTCTTGTTCTTTTGCTGTACGTTGTGCAGCTGTTAAGCTCTTATCTGCTGCGATAGCTTCTTTTTCGGCTGCC
>CAUOWW010000056.1:0-11552 GCA_963508345.1 uncultured bacterium | reverse complement strand
TTATCAGACTAACTTCCACTTCTACTAACAGCGGAACTTCGTTTGGGAATTTAGCGAAAATCAAATTCAAACCACGTCAGCTCTATCTGCAACCTCAAAACAGTGTTTTGAGCAACCTGCGGTTAGCTTCCTAGTTTGCTCTTTGATTTTCATTGAGTATTATTCTCAGGCACCAAGCCCATTTTTCAAAAAAATAAGCCGCCTGATTGGGCGACTCTATTTTTTATAGGGAGATTATTATGAAAAAGTTTTAGGAGTTTAAGTTAAGGTCTTCTTAACTTATGAACTTAGTATACACTTCCTAGCTTAAAGTTTCCTTAAGTATTTTTAAAAATCAAATTTTTCCATTTCTCCTGCCAATTTTTCTTGGATAGCCGTGTTTGATAGAGTTTCATTCGGTCTTCATTTTCTATGAAATGAGGAGTTGGACGAACTTGAAAATTTAAAATGTCCTCCAAACCATAATGTGCAAAGAGTTCCAAAGCGGATTCTTCATTCAAGCGCAGTCCAAGCGCCGTACACCGTTCTGGATACTTACTCATAGCATCACAAGAGCTGCTATAGGGAGCAGTATGAGGGCTGTGCTGGTGCATATAGACCTGATTTTTCAATTCCCACTGGTACTGAGGAAAGTCCTCTCGCAGTTTTTTCTCTAGGGACAAGGTTTCCTCATAAGAAATATCTGGATCAAAGAAAATAACATCCACATCTGTTTCATGGTCAAAAGGGGATTTGTCTGACAAGAGATTCCAGATAAAATTTCTGACAGAACCTGCTGCCAACCACGAGTCTTTCAGACCAAGGTTTCGGATGATCGTCAGAATAGCCATCATATCCGGACTTTCTCTAAAAGCGTTTAATATTTCTTGCTTATTTTTCACTGTATTCATAACCTAAGTGCTCATATGCCTTGGCTGTTGCCACCCGTCCAGACCGCGTCCGCATTATAAAACCTTTTTGAATCAAGTAGGGCTCATACATGTCTTCAACTGTCTCACGCTCTTCTGCTATGTTAACAGAAAGAGTTCCTAGACCAACAGGACCACCACCGTACATCTCAATCATGGTGCGAAGAATTTTTTGATCCACATAGTCCAAACCCTCATGGTCAACATCCAGCATAGTCAAAGCCTTATCGGTAATAAGATCATCGATAACCCCATTCCCCATTATCTGGGAAAAATCGCGCACGCGCTTGAGGAGACGATTGGCAATACGAGGGGTCCCACGACTACGTAGGGCCAACTTAGACGCTGCCTCATGAGTGATTTCCATCTCAAAAATATCTGCCGTCCGCTCGACAATTTCCGTCAAGTCAGCATGGGCATAATACTCCATATGACCTGTAATTCCAAAACGTGCCCGTAGCGGATTTGACAGCATACCAGCCCGAGTCGTCGCACCAATCAATGTAAAAGGTGGTAACTCCAAATGAACACTACGACTACCCTCACCAGCCCCAATCATAATATCTATGTAGAAGTCCTCCATAGCACTATAAAGCACCTCTTCCACCGACATGGGCAAGCGATGAATCTCATCAATAAAAAGGACATCCCCAGGCTCTAAGTCATTCAAAATCGCTACCAAATCACCAGCCTTTTCAATGACTGGACCCGAAGTCTGCTTGAGATTGACACCCAGTTCATTGGCAATAACAAAGGCCATGGTCGTTTTTCCCAAGCCTGGAGGGCCAAATAAGAGCACATGATCTAGCGCTTCATCCCGCATTTTGGCAGCCTCGATAAAGATTTGGAGCTGGTCCTTGACCTTATCCTGCCCGATATATTCACGTAAATACTGAGGACGGAGCGTGCGTTCTACTAACTCCTCATCCCCCATTATCTCATTATCTAAAATTCTACTCATAGCTCTATTATATCAAAAAACCAAGCCACAAACAAAAAAGCCACTGGATTGGTGCCTCCCGAGTTTAACACTTATGTGGAATAATATTCTACGGCACTACTACACCGCCTACGAAAGGAGGTGAGATAGCCCATGATGGAACTAATCCTTAAAACTATCATCGGACTGATTGTGGTCGGTGTCATCCTTCGCTTAGTCGATAAATGGCTAAACAAGGACAAATAGTGTCAAAAAGACCCTAAGCTTAATGTGGAAGTTAGCTTGGGGTCTTTTCTAGCCTATGATATAGAACTAGTACTCAATTCCTTTTTATTATCCCATAGTTCACAAAATTTGTCAAAGGTTTATATCCTCATCCATTCAGCTTCTCCAACTTTAGAATCTGTCCAATAAAGTTTATAAGATTTAGAGAAAGCTATTGAAAAATGATGTTTAGAAAACTTCCGAAAAGCCTGAAATAGAGCAAAAAAACTCCACCTGATTGGGTGACTCCTAAGTTTAGCACATATGTGGTATAATATTATTCGGCACTTCTACACCGCCTGCGAAAGGAGGTGAGATAGCCCATGATGGATACAATACTTAAAACTATCATCGGACCAATTGTGGTCGGTGTCGTTCTTCGTATAGTCGATAAATGGCTAAACAAGGACAAATAGTGTCAAAAAGACCCCAAGCTTATTTGGACGTGAGCTTGGGGTCTTTTCTAGCCTATGATATAGACACAATACTTAATTCCCTTTTATTATCCCATAGTTCACAAAATTTGTCAAAGGTTTATATCTTCATCAATTCAGCTTCTCCAACTTTAGAATCTGTCCAATAAAGTTTATAAGATTAAGTAAAAGTTATCGGAAAATGATGTTTAAAATAGTCCCCAAAAGCCTGAAATAGAGCAAAAAAACTCCACCTGATTGGGTGACTCCCGAGTTTAGCACTTATGTGGTATAATATTCTACGGCACTGCTACACCGCCTACGAAAGGAGGTGAGATAGCCCATGATGGAACTAATCCTTACAACTATCATCGGACCGATTGTGGTCGGTGTCATCCTTCGCTTAGTCGATAAATGGCTAAACAAAGATAGATAGTGTCAAAAAAGACCCCGAGCTTAATGTGGAAGTTAGCTTGGGGTCTTTTCTAGTCCATGATATAGAACTAATCCTTAATTCCTCTCCATTATCCCACAGTTCACAAAATTTGTCAAAGGTTTATATTCGCGGCTTTTCAAGCTTTAACCGCTGTACAACAATATGATGACTCACTCCTTGACAACCAAGAGCATTATTACAGTAGTTCTAGTCCTTCAATTAACAGTCACTTAAATTCAAAGTGAGGTTGAACTTGCTGAAGCGACAACAGACCTATTTCTTAGTCATATTCGCTAAAAAATCCCCGCCAAAATCTCAAAAAGTCCCCGCCAATTCCCCGACCAAAATCCGAAAAATACCGAAAAATACCGAAAAATATCAAAAAATGATTTTTAGAATAGTCCCAAAAAGCCTGAAATAGAGCCAAAAAACTCCACCTGTTTCGGTGGAGTTAAGGGAGATTATTATGAAAAAGAAAAGTTTAGGATTTTATTAAATAAAGTTAGGAGGTCTTTACTTAATAACTATATGATACAAGACGAAGCTTAAAACTAGCTTAACTTTTCTCAAATTTTACTATTTTGCAAAAAATTTCTATCACCATCACCTATCCAAGAAAAAAAGCCACCTGATTGGGTGACTTCATTAGGAGATTATGATGAAAAAAAGTTTTAGGATTTCATTAAATAAAGTTAGGAGGTCTTTATTTAATGGTTATATAATACTAGACCAGCCTTAAACTTTGCTTAAGAAAAAACAATTTTTGTTAATTTTTACGATTCACCCAAGTCATTCCTATACAATTATAGGTGGATAAGGTTTCAAAACCTATAGAACGATAAAATCTCACGTTTTTTTCTGTCTGTTCTGTCACCAGCTGGACTTGATAGGCATCTTTGTAATCCTCTAAAGCCTCTTTCATTAGGGCACTACCAATCCCTTGGCGCTGATAGATAGGTAAAACGATTAAATCCTGTACAAAAACTGATGAAAGACCATCTCCAATCAAACGAATCAAGCCCACTACAGCATCGCCATCAAGCGCCACATAAATCACTAATGAATGAGATAAGGCCTGCTCCAGCATCTGAGGTTGATTTGTATAATTTGTCCAACCGACAGCCTGATAGAGATGCAAAACATCCTCTAGCTTGACGATTTCTTGCTTTCTAATGGTTATCATGTCAACACCTCTTAGAATTCTCTCAAACTCTTGTATTGTTGCCCATTTTTATCAAAATTTTCAGGACGCAACCATGTTTTCAAACGAGATTTGACTTTAGGCCAGTCCTTATCAATCATAGACAACCAATCCGTATCCCTCGTACGCCCCTTATAAACCACCGCCTGACGGAAGGTTCCTTCGTAGACAAATCCCAAACGCTCCGCAGCTCGTCTTGATGGCATGTTAAGAGCATCGCATTTCCATTCATAGCGACGATAGGTAAGCTCCTCAAAGACATAGCGAGCCAAGAGATACTGGGCTTCTGTCCCTATCCGTGTCCCCCTGAGTTTTGGAGAAAAAGTAACAGCTCCCACTTCTATTACTCGGTTATTCTGGTCAATGCGCATGAGAGAAAAAGTTCCCAAAGCCTTACCAGTTGCCTTGTCTATGATTGCATAGTAAAAACGGTCCTTACGAGCCAACATCTGATTTAAAAGGCTAACCAACTCCTCCATATCTACTACTGGTTCCTGAAAGAGGTAGGTCCACATCTCCCGAGGCGTATCAGGGCCATAAACAGCTAATAAATCCTCTGCGTGCTTTTCTACAGAGAGAGCCTCTATTCGAGCATAACACCCTTCTAAGAAATCAATAGAAGGGCGTTCACCTGGTGTATAACCTTCCATTGACTCACCAATCATCTGACCATATTCGTTTACTGGCATTTTTCTTCTCCTTGTTTTACGCTGAAAATACTATATCACAAATTGTTCTCTTTGGAAACTGGCACTGTCTTCAAACTTCATCCTCAACACTATATTAGTGACCCGTTTTCTGTCTTTTATCCTCTAAGGCTTGATTAATTCGTTGGGTGAGTTTGTGAGTTTGCCAGATTTGATACAACCATATCAATCCATAAATTAACAAGAAAAAGAACCAAAGCAAAGGGCTCCATAAAACTGAACCCCAGCCAAAAAATAGAGAGGTCAATACTAAGATAGTAGCCGTCACTAATAAATGAACTCCTACACGTATACTAAAAGCAAGAAACTCTAGCTTTTCAAGTATTAAAGTCAATACCCCCATAATTCCACCCATTAAAAACAGAGCTAGAATATTTTTTGTCATTGGTTCAGGATAGGTAATACCTGGATAACACTGAGCTAATAACATCATACTCAAATAAAAGAAGGAAGCCGTACGCATTCCCGATACAAAATAATCAATTAATCGTTTCATGATTTCCTCCTATAAACCTAGATAATTCATTAAGGACTTGACGTATTTCCTACTCACACTAGACTTGATACCCCGAGTCATTTTAGCCATCATGTTCCCTGAAAAACTATCTGATAACGATTCTAAGTGGTCAATGTTTATAATTGAATGGCGTGATATCTGTATAAAGTTACGCCGATTAATCCGATTCTGAAAGTTTGTCAATGTTTCCTTAGTTTTATAAATCCCATCTACCGTATAAATGGTCAACAAGTTCTTATCGATATCTGCTAGAATAAGATCCTCAATTTTCACCATAACCAGATGATCATCCGTTCGAATAGGAATGACCACCTGATTGGTCGTTGAAAATTGTTCTAAATACTCCATGACTTCCCTTGCTTGGTCGGTTAACTGAGCTGCCTGAATTACAATATGTGGGTCCTTTTCTGAAAACTCTGTCTTCATTTCAAAACGAATCTTCATTTTCTCTCCAATATACCTTTATTTTCTCCTGCTAAACACTTTAACAAATAAAAGCCAAAGAAGAATAGCGACGAGACTGATACTAACCACTATAAAGTATGTCTCTTCCTTTGTCAATAGTTCTTGCCAGTTGATTTGAATTCCCATTTTTTCTTGAAATTCCTTTAACAAGCTGCTATTTCCTGTAAATGCAGTCTCTAATGGTTCTTTCATTAAAATTTGTCTATAGAGAGAAGCAATATAAGTTGCAGGGGTACACTTCATGATAATCTGTGCAAAATCAGGTAATACTCCAATAGGGACATAAGTTCCTACTAAAAATCCAGAAACAGTTCCCACTATAGTTGCCAGTTTGCCAAGGCTATCTACAGATTGAAAACGGTAAATCAAGAGAATATTTATCAAACTTGAAAGCAGACTACTTAACAACATAATCAAAGCAATTTCCGGTAAATGACTGATAACTAGACTTTCTTTAAAATAAAACCCCATAACAGCAAACATAAACACCTGCATGACAAAAGAAATGGCAATACTACTGATTAGATAGGACACCTGTAAACCCCAGCTACCTAAATCTGTCAAGAAGAGATCTTGATCCACTTGATTTTCACGATCCTGTACCATTTGTGTAAGAGCCGTAAAACTGGTTGTAATCCCAGTCACAGCCAAGGTCCCACCCATCAACCAGTTATTTAAAAGGTTCGTATTATCAGGGAGTTGGGACCAAGCATCTGTCAAGTTCTTCTGCAAAAAAATGATATAAAGGAGGAAGGAAATCAATGCCCCCAATAATGAGAAAAATACTCCTGAACGATTACGAAAATATAAGATAAAATTCCGTTTCAATAAAGCTAACATTAGCGAACCTCTCTTCCTGTAAGTGCAATAAAGGCATCATCCATGGTACCTGGACGAAACTCAAAAGAATCAATTTCTTCTCGTACTTTTGCCAAATATTCAATAGCTTCCAGTGATGTCCTTGGATAAAAAAGATATTCCAACTCATTTTCTTCCTTTACTGTCATTCCAGTCTGTAGCAACTTTTCTAAATCCTTCATTTCTTTAAAACGAATTTTTAGAATATTAGATGCATACTGACTTTTAATAGCCGTCGCAGAACCTTGCGCAATCACTTTCCCATGATCAACGATATAAATCTGATCCGCTTCATCCGCTTCATCCAGATAATGAGTCGTTAAGATAATAGTCATCCCTTCATCCTTTTGTAGTCGAGACAGTAAATCCCAAATGGCTTTGCGAGTCTGAATATCTAGACCTGTCGTTGGTTCATCTAAGAAAAGAATATCTGGCTGTGAAAGAAGAGCACGCGCAATATCAACCCTACGTTTTTGCCCACCTGACAAAGTCCCATATAGTTGCTTCTGGAAAGCAGTCAAACCCAGTTGATGGATCAAATCATCCACACGACTTGCTGCAATCTCCTTATACTGTTGAGCACGAATCGTAAGATTTTCCCTAACCGTCAACATCTCATCCAGTACACTAGCTTGAAAAACAACTCCTATTTTCGTATTTGGCGCATATCGAATCTGACCTTTTGTAGGCTTTTTCAAACCGATTAACATGGAAATGGTGGTTGATTTTCCTGCACCATTGGGACCCAAAATAGCATTAAAACTCCCTTTTTCAAACTCTAACTGAATATCATCAACAGCCATATGATCGCCGTACCGTTTAGTCAAATGTTTAGCTTGTAAAATCATATTTCTTCCCTCCTTTTATCTCACTAGTTTAGCAAAAAGTATGAAAGAAAAATCGACTTTTGAGATAAGTGGTTAAAATGAGAGGTTAAGTGGTGAGATGGTGGAAACAGAATTATATTTTCATTCAAAAAATCCTCCAGATTCTACTCTGAAGGATTCCTATCTTATTTCACAACGATATTAACGAGTTTAGTTGGCTCAAACAGTTTGGGGAACTGTTTGAGGTTGCAAACGAGCCAATAAATTGGTTATTTCACAACAATATTAACCAATTTATTCGGTACCGCAATCACTTTCACGATTTCCTTACCGTCAATTTCTGCTTTGACTTTTTCATCCGCTAAAGCGATTTCTTGTAATTCTTCACGTGAAAGGTCTTTGGCTACCATGAGTTTGGCACGAACTTTTCCTTTGATTTGAACGACGATTTCAATTTCGTCTTCAACCAATTTGCTTTCGTCCCACGTTGGCCAAGCCACGTAAGAGATTGACTCACCTGTTACTGCAAGAGTTTGCCAGAGCTCTTCTGCCAAGTGAGGTGCAAATGGGGCAATCAATTGGATAAATCCTTTGGCATAGTCCACATAGAGTTCGTCTTCCTTATTAGCCGCATTGACAAAGACCATAAGTTGGGCAATAGCTGTGTTGAATTTGAGGGACTCAATTTGTTCAGTGACAGCTTTAACGGTTTCGTTGTAGACCTTGTCAAGAGCGCCATTGTTTTCCGCAAGGATTTCTTTACTTGTAATCAAACGGTAAACACGGTCAAGGAATTTACGGCTTCCTTCCAAACCTTCTTCTGACCAAGCAATCGAAGCATCAAGTGGTCCCATAAACATTTCATAAACACGAAGGGTATCGGCACCGTATTGTTCTACCACATCGTCTGGGTTAACAACGTTCTTGAGGGACTTAGACATCTTGGCTGGCGCTTGTTCCAATTCTTCTCCTGTTTCCACATGGAAGAAGGAACCGTCACGTTTTTCAACCTTGTCAGTTGCCACAAGAGCCCCACGGTGGTCACGGTAGCTAGTTCCCAAAATCATTCCTTGGTTAAAGAGTTTTTGGAATGGTTCCTTAGTTGGAACAACACCGAGGTCATAGAGGAATTTGTGCCAGAAACGAGCATAAAGCAAGTGAAGAACGGCATGCTCTGCTCCACCAACATAGATATCCACTGGCAACCATTGTTTGAGGAGATCCTCGTCAGCTAATTTCTCAGTATTGTGTGGGTCAATATAGCGGAGGTAGTACCAGCTTGAACCTGCCCATTGTGGCATAGTGTTGGTTTCACGACGACCTTTAACACCATCTTCACGAGTCACTTCAAGCCAATCTGTCAAGTTAGCTAGTGGACTTTCACCAGTACCTGAAGGACGGATGTCCTTGGTTACAGGCAAGACAAGTGGCAATTCACTTTCAGGAACAGCTGTTGAAGTCCCATCTTCCCAATGAATGATTGGGATTGGCTCACCCCAGTAACGTTGACGGCTAAAGAGCCAGTCGCGGAGACGGTAGGTAACCTTCTCTTGTCCACAGCATTTTTCTTCCAACCAAGCCACAATCTTGGCAATAGCGTCTTCTTTGTTGAGTCCATCTAGGAAGTCTGAATTAACGTGAAGGCCATCTTCTGTGTAGGCAGCTTCTTCAACATTTCCACCTTCCAGCACCTCTACGATTGGAAGGTCAAATTGTTTGGCAAATTCCCAGTCACGTTGGTCATGGGCAGGAACAGCCATGACCGCACCTGTACCATAGCTAGCAAGAACATAGTCCGCAATCCAGATTGGAATTTCCTTGCCATTGACAGGGTTGATGGCATAAGCACCAGTCCAAACACCAGTTTTTTCTTTGGCAAGGTCGGTACGAGCCAAGTCAGATTTGAGGCTAGCTTGGTGTTTATAGTCTGCAACTGCTTCTGCTTGCTCTGTGCTTGTGATGGCGTCAACCAAGTCATGCTCAGGAGCCAAAACGGTGAAAGTCGCACCGAAAAGAGTATCAGGACGAGTGGTAAAGACTGTGAATTCCTTGTCTGTTCCATTAACTTTAAAGGTTACATTAGCACCAGTTGATTTACCAATCCAGTTGCGTTGCATGTCCTTGATAGACTCTGGCCAATCAAGCTCGTCTAAGTCATTGAGCAGACGCTCTGCGTAGGCCGTGATTTTGAGCATCCATTGGCGCATTGGCTTGCGGACAACTGGATAGCCTCCACGCTCAGAAGTTCCGTCAGGAAGCACTTCTTCATTGGCAATGGCAGTGCCCAATTCTTCCACCCAGTTTACTGGCACTTCCGCTTCATAGGCCAAGCCTTTTTCGTAAAGCTTGGTAAAGATCCATTGAGTCCATTTGTAGTAGTTTGGATCTGTTGTATTGACTTCACGATCCCAGTCATAAGAAAATCCAAGCGCATTAATTTGACGTTTGAAGTTGGCAATATTTTCCGCTGTAAATTCTGCTGGGTCATTACCTGTATCCATAGCGTATTGCTCTGCAGGCAAACCAAAGGCATCCCATCCCATTGGGTGAAGGACGTTGTATCCTTTCGCACGTTTGTAACGGCTGAGGATATCGGTTGCTGTGTAACCTTCCGGGTGTCCTACGTGCAGACCCGCTCCAGATGGATAAGGGAACATATCAAGCGCATAAAACTTTGGTTTTGATGCATCTGTTCCTGTCTTAAAGGTATGATGTTCTGCCCAGTAGCCCTGCCACTTAGGCTCAATTTCTTTATGATTGTAAAAACTCATGGTCTCTCTCCAATTTTGTGATGTTACTATTATACCATTTTTGAGGGAATTTGAAAGACGAGAAATGTTCTTTTGGTCTTGGATGGTAAGAAAATTCGAATAGCAAATCCAACTTATTTAGCAGTATAAAAAATTAGCTAGCACTTGAAATTAACTTATATCGATTATTTGTCTCTTCCATCTTTTTCCCCTAGCGCCTTTGACTCATATTCCCCGTTTTAGATTTCTTTAAGGTTTTTATTATATCCTATAGAACTCTGCAAATTATAAATGTTGACCAAATTGTAGAGTAAAAATGTTCGTAAAAAAGGAGATTCTTATGAAAAAACTACTATTCTTTCTCTCTTGTGGATGGATATTTCTTACTTTATCTGGATGTTCTTCAACTACAGATTCGGAAACTAACACTGAGACAGATTCGAATAACACTTTGGTTATCTACTCACCTAACCCTGAAGATCTTATCGAAGAGACAATCCCTGCCTTCGAAGAAAAATATGGTATTAAGGTTGATTTAGTACAAGCCAGCACTGGTGAATTGTTCAAAAAAGCTGAAGCCGAAAAAGAATCCCCAGTAGCCGATGTCATTTTCGGAGGCTCCTACGCCCTCTTCTCTTCTAACGAAAAACTTTTTGAACCTTATATTTCCCAAGAAAACGACCAGATAATCCCTGAATATCAAAATAAAACAGGATTCTACACCCCTTACACACTGGATGTCAGTGTTATCATTGCCAATTCAGCTCTTACAAAAGATATTAAAATTGAAGGCTACAATGATCTACTCAATCCTAAATTAAAAGGAAAAATCGCCACTGCTGATCCAAGTAATGCTTCTAGTGCCTTTGCACAACTAACAAACATGCTTGTAGACCAAGGTGGATACGAAAATGAACAAGCTTGGACCTATGTGAAAAATCTATTTACCCTAGTAGATGGAAAAATTGCATCTAGCTCTTCAAATGTTTACAAAGCTGTCGCCGATGGAGAAATGGCTGTAGGACTCACCTATGAAGATCCTGCCTTAAAACTCTTAAACGACGGAGTTGATGTAAAAGTTATTTATCCAAAAGAAGGTACCGTCTTTTTACCTGGCAACGCGGCTATCGTCAAAAATGCCAAACACATGGAAAACGCTAAGAAATTTATCGATTTCATCCTTTCTCAAGAAATCCAAGATAAGCTAGGAACTGAAACTACAATCAGACCCATTCGTAAAAATGCTAAAACCAATAAAAATATGAA
>CAUOWW010000055.1:0-11553 GCA_963508345.1 uncultured bacterium | reverse complement strand
TGCATGTGTCTTTTCTCCTTTTTAAAATTATTGTTTCTAACTATTGTATCACAAACTTGGGCAATAGCCTAGTAGAATAGGGAAGAAAGTGGCTATTTTATTGAAAGTTTACCTTTTATGGTATAATAGATAGAGTGAGGAAATCCATGCAAAATCAATTAAATGAATTAAAACGAAAAATGCTGGAATTTTTCCAGCGAGTAAAATCAAACATAAATCATAGAAAATCAGAGAAAGTCTCAGAAGAGAAGAAGTCGGATGTGACAGGTGGGCGAATTTTGTCTATCTTAGGGAGCATTTTGGCTACTATCAAGGGAGTTTTGAATACTCTCTTTATTCTAGGCTTTATCGGTGGGCTTTTTGGTGCTGGTGTAGCTCTTGGTTATGGAGTTGCTTTGTTTGACAAGGCTAAGGTTCCTCAATCGGAGGAGTTGGTCAAGCAGGTTAAAAATATTTCTTCCATCTCAGAAATTGTTTATGCAGATGGGAGTGTCATTGCTTCTATCGAGAGTGATCTACTGCGAACTTCTGTCTCATCTGAGGAAATATCGGACAATCTTAAAAAGGCTATCGTTGCAACTGAGGACGAACATTTTCTTGAACATAAAGGGGTTGTACCAAAAGCTGTTATTCGGGCGACCTTGGGAACCTTTGCAGGTTTGGGCTCATCTAGTGGGGGCTCGACCTTGACTCAACAGCTAATCAAGCAACAAGTGGTCGGAGATGCTCCTACCTTGGCTCGTAAGGCTACAGAAATTGTCGATGCCCTTGCTTTAGAAAGAGTGATGGGAAAAGATGAGATCCTAACAGCCTATCTCAATATTGCTCCTTTTGGTAGAAATCATAAAGGGCAAAACATTGCAGGTGTCCAGCAAGCTGCTGAAGGGATTTTCGGTATTGATGCCAACAAGTTGAGTATTCCTCAAGCTGCCTTCTTAGCAGGTTTGCCCCAGAGTCCGATTACTTATTCTCCTTATGAAAATACTGGAGAGTTAAAGAGTGATGAAGACTTAGAACTTGGTTTGAAACGGGCCAAGGGAGTTCTCTATAACATGTATCGTACGGGTGCTTTAACTAAGGAAGAGTACGACCAGTACAAGGATTATAATATAAAACAAGACTTCTTGCCATCGGGAACTGTTAATGCTGTTTCAAGAGATTACCTTTACTTTACGGCTATGTCTGAAGCGACAGATCGGATGTATGATTATTTAGTTCAACAGGACAACGTCTCTAGTCAGGAATTGAAAAAGGAAGCGGTTCAAAAGGCTTATCATGAGCGAGCGGAGCAGGAACTAAGTAAAGGTGGTTACAAAATCACTACAACAATCAATAAAAAAATCCACAATGCCATGCAAAATGCAGTTGCTAACTACGGTCGTTTGGTAGATGATGCGACTGGTCAGCCTGAAGTAGGGAATGTTTTGATGGACAATAAAACGGGGGCTGTTCTAGGTTTCGTTGGTGGTCGTAATTACCAGATAAACCAAAACAATCACGCCTTTGACACCAAGCGTTCGCCAGCCTCTACAACCAAGCCTTTGTTGGCCTACGGTATTGCCATTGACCAAGGTTTGATGGGAAGCGCTAGTATCTTGTCCAATTATCCGACAAAATTCTCTAATGGAAATCCTATCATGTATGTAAATAGTCCAGGTACAGGTATGATGACTTTGGGTGAAGCCTTGAACTATTCGTGGAATATCCCAGCCTATTGGACCTATCGTATGCTTCGCGAGAAGGGTGTGGATGTCAAGGGTTACATGGAGAAAATGGGTTACGAGATTCCAGAGTACGGTATCGAAAGTCTGCCTATGGGTGGTGGTATTGAAGTCACAGTTGCCCAGCATACAAATGGTTATCAGACACTAGCTAATAACGGTGTTTACCATCAGAAACATGTAATTTCTAAGATTGAATCATCTGATGGTAGAGTAATCTATGAATTCCAAGACAAACCAGTTCAAGTGTACTCGAAGGCAACGGCAACAATTATGCAGAGTTTGCTTCGTGAGGTGATTTCATCTCGAATCACTTCAAGTTTCCAAACGGATTTGGCTTCTATCAATTCAAGCTTAGCTCGTGCAGACTGGATTGGTAAGACTGGTACGACCAATGAAGATGAAAATATGTGGCTCATGCTTTCAACACCAAGATTGACTCTAGGTGGTTGGCTAGGGCATGATGACAACCGCCCAATGGCTAAGGGGGCTGGGCATTATCGAAATGCCAAATATATGGCTCACTTGGTCAATGCTATCCAACAGGCAGAGCCTGGCGTTTGGGGCAATGAACGCTTTAATCTTGATTCTAGTGTGACTCAATCTCAGGTCCTCAGATCTACAGGGCAGAAGCCAGGCAAAGTATCCGTTAATGGAAAAACAGTTGATCTTTCAGGTTCTACTGTAACGAGCTATTGGGCTAACAAGGCGGGAGCTCCTACGACCAGCTATCACTTTGCTATTGGAGGAAGTGAGGCAGATTATCAAAATGCTTGGTCAAGTATCGTTAGCACACTACCAACTCCTTCCAGCTCAAGCACTAGTTCAAGTAGTAGTTCAAGTGCTAGCTCTAGCAGTACATCAAGTTCATCATCACCTACACAATCAAATAGTAGAAGATAGGAAAGTGGTATTGATTGCCACTTTTTTCTTTTTTCCTTTCGTGTTACAATAAAGGTATGAATCAGTATCAGAAAAAGATTGTTAAAGGAACTATTTATTCGCTCTTATCTGGCTTAATCTGGGGAATCTGTGGAATTTTAGGAGAGTATTTCTTTGCCCATTACCAGGTGTCTTCGGGCTGGATTACCTCTATGCGTTTGACACTGGCAGGGAGTCTTGTGCTCATTTGGTCTGCAATGCAATTAAAATCGCAAGTGTTAGATATTTGGCGAGATAAGAAAAATTACCTACCCTTTTTAGCCTATGCTATTTTGGGGATTTTTTCAGTTCAGTATTTTTTCTATCTCTGCGTAGAATACTCAAATGCAGCGACAGCGACTATTTTACAGTTCATCAGTCCAGTCTTTATCCTCTTCTACAATCGTTTGGTTTATCAAAAACGAGCGTCAAAAAGCGCTATTTTCTATGTTTTGGTTGCCATGCTGGGTGTTTGCTTGATGGCGACAAAGGGAGACCTATCTCAGTTATCTATGACTCCACTAGCCCTTGTAACAGGTCTGCTGAGTGCCATGGGTGTTATGTTTAATGTTATCTTACCTCAACCTTTTGCTAAGCGCTATGGTTTTGTTCCCACGGTTGGGTGGGGTATGATTTTGGCAGGTCTGTTTAGCAATATTCTCTCGCCAGTATATCAGCTTTCCTTTACTCTTGATATTTGGAGTATTTTAATTTGTCTCATTATCGCTTTCTTTGGAACGGCTTTTGCCTTTTTCATTTCCATGAAGGCTGTGTCCTTGGTTTCTCCTTTGGTGGTTTCCGTTATTAGTGCCAGTGAACCCCTCTCTTCTGCCCTTTTGAGTGTTTTGTTTTTAGGCTTGGTAGTGGATTGGTCCCTTTTTCTAGCTATGACCTTGATTATTTTACCTATGATTTTCCTATCGATAGAAGAAGCGAAAGAAAGTCAATAAAAAGTCTTTTCTTAATTCTAAAAGTGTGCTATACTAGAATAGTCAATAAAACACGGGGAGATAGTTGTGAAGAGTGTTTTTAGGTTGTATCGGTAGGGGCTTACTTTTACCGACAGCACGTTTTATCTCACATCCCTAAAAAACATCCCTAAAAACAAACAAAAAGGCTTCAAATTTGAGGCCTTTTTTGGTAGAATAGGTATCATTAAAATGAACTAGGAGGCGCCTATGACTGCCACAAAAATGAATGCTCAAGAAATTATCCAATTTATCGCCAATGCCGAAAAGAAAACCAGTGTTAAAGTGACCTTTGAAGGACGACTCGCAACTGCTGTACCAAGCTCTGTTGTCAAATTAGGGAATGTCCTATTCGGAGACTGGAAGGACGTGGCTCCACTTCTAGATGGTTTGGTAGAAAATCAAGATTATGTTGTTGAGCAAGATGCTCGTAATTCTGCAGTTCCTTTGCTAGATAAACGTGCTATCAACGCTCGTATCGAGCCAGGTGCTATTATCCGTGATCAGGTTGAAATTGGTGACAATGCTGTTATCATGATGGGAGCAGTTATCAATATCGGTGCTGAAATCGGTGCAGGAACCATGATTGACATGGGCGCTATCCTTGGTGGCCGTGCTATCGTTGGGAAAAACAGTCACGTTGGAGCAGGTGCGGTTCTTGCAGGTGTGATTGAGCCAGCTAGCGCAGAACCAGTCCGTGTTGGAGACAATGTTCTTATCGGTGCTAATGCAGTGGTTATCGAAGGAGTCCAAATCGGTAGTGGTTCAGTTGTCGCAGCAGGAGCTATTGTTACCCAAGATGTCCCAGAAAACGTGGTGGTAGCAGGTGTTCCAGCTCGTATTATCAAGGAGATTGATGCCCAAACCCAACAAAAAACAGCGCTAGAGGATGCGCTTCGTACCTTGTAATTGTAAATGAAAAATAGAGGCGGAACTCTTTTTCCAGCCTCTTTCTGCTATATAGGAGGATAGATAGATGTTAGATTTGATTCAGACTAGACGAGATTTGCACCAGATTCCAGAGATTGGCTTGGAGGAGTTCAAGACTCAGGCTTATCTGCTGGATGTGATTGAGAAATTGACTGCGGGCAAGGAGTTTGTTCAAGTTCGTACTTGGCGGACAGGTATTTTGGTTTATTTGCAGGGAAGTCAGCCAGAGCGTACTATTGGTTGGAGAACAGATATTGATGGCCTGCCTATTGTCGAACAAACAGGATTTCCTTTCGCTTCTCAGCACCAAGGTCGCATGCACGCCTGTGGCCATGATTTCCACATGACCATTGCTTTGGGATGTCTCGAGCGCGTCCTTGAGGAGCAACCAAAGAACAATCTGCTCTTTCTGTTTCAGCCTGCTGAAGAAAATGAAGCTGGTGGCATGCTCATGTATGAGGATGGGGCTTTTGGAGACTGGTTGCCAGACCAGTTTTATGGGCTTCATGTTCGACCAGATTTGAAGGTTGGTCAGATTGCGACCAATACTCATACACTCTTTGCAGGGACTTGCGAGGTGAAGATCCGTTTCAAAGGCAAAGGTGGTCACGCGGCCTTTCCTCATGAAGCTAATGATGCCTTGGTGGCGGCTAGTTATTTTGTAACTCAAGTACAGTCAGTGGTTAGCCGCAATGTCAACCCAATCGAGGGAGCGGTGGTGACCTTTGGTCTTTTCCAAGCTGGAACAACCAACAATGTTATCACAGATACAGCCTTTTTGCATGGGACTATTCGGGCCTTGACTCAAGATATGAGTCTCTTGGTTCAAAAGAGGGTCAAAACAGTTGCAGAAGGAGTTGCAGCCGCCTTCGATATGGAAGTCGAAGTGGAACTCAAGCAAGGTGGTTACCTGCCTGTTGAGAACAATCCAGTCTTGGCTCGTGAACTAATGGACTTTTTTGAAGAGAAAGACGGAATCGAGTTGATTGATATCGAGCCTGCTATGACAGGTGAAGACTTTGGTTATCTCCTTTCAAAAGTTGATGGCGTTATGTTCTGGCTTGGTATAGATAGTCCTTATGCCCTTCATCACCCTCAGATGAATCCTAAGGAAGAAGCCTTAGCCATTGGTGTGGATGCGGTCTCTAGTTTCCTGAAAAAGAAGGCAGCAGAGTAGAGGGATTGTCTATGAAATCGGAATTACGCAAGCAAGTCTTGCATGAAATGAAGGCTATATCTCAAGAGCAAAAACAGTTTATAGACCAAGCTTTAACCGAGCAACTTTTACAACACCCCTTTTACCAAGAAGCCAAGGTCATCGCAACCTACCTCTCTTTTCCTCATGAGTTTCAAACGCAGGAACTGATTGAGCAGGCGCTGAGGGACTGCAAGAAGGTTCTGATACCCAAAACCTATCCCAAGGGGCGAATGGACTTTGTGGTCTATGATCCACAGCAGTTGGTAAAAACTTCCTTTGGATTACTGGAACCACAGGGAGATTTGGAAGTAGTGGATGTCTCTCAGATTGATTTGATTCATGTTCCTGGTCTGGCTTTTACGACGGAAGGATATCGGATTGGATACGGTGGAGGTTATTATGATCGCTATCTGAAACATTTTTCTGGTAATACTTTGAGTACGGTTTATCCTTGTCAAATTCGGGACTTTATACCTGAGGACCATGATATCCCTGTTCAGGAGGTACTGGTTGATGAAAGAAATCTTTGATAGGCGTTACCCTGTGACGAGTTTTTTCCTCCTAGTGACGACCTTGGTGTTTCTACTAATGTTGGTGACTGCAGGCGGAAACTTTGACAGGGCAGATACATTATTTCGATTTGGAGCCATGTATGGGCCAGCTATTCACCTCTTTCCTGAGCAGGTTTGGCGTCTCTTTTCTGCCATTTTTGTTCATATTGGGTGGGAGCATTTTATTGTCAATATGCTTTCGCTCTATTATCTTGGTAGGCAAGTAGAGGAAATTTTCGGACCCAAGAAGTTTTTCTTTCTCTACCTATTATCTGGAATGATGGGCAATCTCTTTGTTTTTGTATTTAGTCCCAAATCTTTAGCAGCAGGAGCCTCTACCTCTCTTTATGGACTATTTGCTGCGATTATCATTCTTCGTTATGCAACTCGCAACCCTTATATCCAACAGCTAGGGCAATCTTATCTGACACTTTTTGTGGTTAACATTATTGGAAGTGTTCTGATTCCAGGAATAAGCCTAGCAGGCCATATCGGTGGTGCAGTTGGTGGAGCATTACTAGCAGTTATCTTTCCAGTTCGAGGAGAAAGACGGATGTATAGCGCTAGTCAGAGACTGGTAGCGTTAGTGTTATTCGTAGTACTTGCAGTTTTGCTTCTTGATAAGGGAATGGGGTTGTGAGAACTTATAATAATAGTTGTGTAATGAAAAAAGATAAGGCATTTTTGAACCTTATCTTTTTATGTTATTCCTTCTCAGCCAATTCTTTTCCCAGTTGGATGATGTAATCTTTCAAGTCATCTTTGACTTGTGGGTGCTTGAGGGCATAGTCAATAGATGTTTTCATAAAGCCAAACTTATCCCCAACGTCGTAACGAGCTCCTGTAAATTCACGGGCGAAAACACGTTGTGTTTTATTAAGCGTATCAATAGCGTCGGTAAGTTGGATTTCATTTCCAGCACCGGGAGCTTGATTTTCTAAGATATCAAAAATCTCAGGTGTGAGAAGATAGCGACCAATAATAGCTAGATCACTTGGAGCATCTTCTGGAGCTGGTTTTTCAACGAAAGTTTCGACACTGTAGAGACCATTAATCCCTTCGCCTTGAGGCGCGATAACTCCATATGCTGAAACTTCTTCATGAGGGACAGGCATAACAGCAATTGTTGATGCGTGAGTCGACTCGTAATCATTCATCAATTGTTTTGTCAAAGGTACAGCGTGGTCATCTGTGATATCCATTAGGTCGTCACCAAGCATGACAACGAAGGGCTCATTCCCTACAAAAGCTTTTGCTTGTAAGACAGCATCGCCAAGACCACGAGGATGGCTTTGACGGATAAAGTGAAGGCGAATGCCAGTTGTTTCGTCTACCAATTTTAGTAAGTCATGTTTGCCTTTTTCTTTGAGGTTGTACTCAAGCTCAAAGTTTGAGTCAAAGTGGTCTTCAATAGAACGTTTTGATTTACCAGTGACAACCAGAATATCTTCAATACCTGATTTAAGAGCTTCTTCGACGATAAATTGGATAGTTGGTTTGTCCACAATTGGCAACATTTCTTTAGCAAGTGCTTTGGTTGCTGGTAAAAATCGAGTCCCGAGTCCAGCGGCAGGGATGACTGCCTTTCTAACTTTTGATGTCATAAAAATCCTTTCTTTAGAGGGTTAAGACCACTCATTTTCTGCTTTAAATTCATTGTTCATGATGTCATAAATGGCATCTTTGATATTGGTTCCGTGGTAAATAACTTGGTAAATGGCCTGTGTAATTGGCATATAGACTCCAAGTTCTTGCGCTAGTTCATAGGCTGCTCGAGTCGTTGAAATTCCTTCAATCACCATGCCCATATTGGCTTCGATATCAGCTAGGGATTCTCCACGACCAAGAGCATCTCCGGCTCTCCAGTTACGAGAGTGGATGGAGGTTCCCGTTACGATCAAATCTCCCACACCAGATAAGCCACTATAGGTCAATGGACTAGCCCCGAGTGCTACTCCTAAGCGGGTAATTTCTGCCAATCCTCGAGCGATGATGGCTGCCTTGGCATTGTCACCAAATCCCAGACCATGTAAGGCTCCAGCACCGACAGCAATAATATTTTTAAGAGCACCAGCAGTTTCGACTCCAATAACATCCGTATTGGTATAAAGTCGGAAATAGTGATTACTAAAGAGCTTCTGAACGTATTGAGCTGTTTGTAAATCTTTAGAAGCAGCAGTGATTAAAGTCAGGTCACGTACAATGGTTTCTTCCGCATGACTAGGCCCTGAAACAACGACAATATCACTGCGGAGATGTTCAGGAATTTCTTCTTCAAGGATAGTTGATAATCGTTTATGGCTATCAGGTTCTAATCCCTTTGATGCGTGCATGATGATAGCCTTATGATCCAAGGTTTGTGCAACTTGTTGGGCAACAAGTCGTGTCACTTTTGTTGGGACAACAAACAAAATCGCATCTACATCTTTTAATGCCTCTGCTAAGTCAGTGTAGGCAATGATATTTTCATCTAGAACGACATCTTTAAAGTAGTGTTTATTAGTATGATAGGTATTAATTTCATTGATTTGCTCGGGAAGATTTCCCCAAATACGTACCTCGTGTCCATTGTCATTTAAGACTTGTGAAAGGGCAGTTCCCCAAGAACCAGGCCCCAAGATGGCGATGGTTTGTTTTTCCATGATTTCCTCCTTGATAGAGTCCTTTCCATTATTCTATCATATTCTAGAGGATTTTGCACTTGCATTGTTGGGGAGTGGTGGCTTTGTTACTTGAAAAATACACAAAAACCGAGACTCAGTATTAAACTCTTAGTCTCGGTTTTGATATTCCTTAAAGAATAGCTCGGTTTATTTCAATTGATCTGTAATGTCTTTTGATAGCAACATTCCCAGATGATAAGTTTTATTGATATATGCAATGACATCATTGATATTTTCAGTCGTTTGAATTTTCTCTTTGATGTCAGTCCTAAATGTTTCATCCTTTAACAGTTGTTCTTGGTAGAGTTTTTGCAGTCTCTCCTTCTCGTACTTATTGAGCAGAAAAAGGAAAACCAAACTAATCACAACGAGGATATAAGCATATTGGCTCATAGGATATCTCCCTGTATGATAAAGAAGTAGTAGTGAATAAATCGATTTAGTGAACCTAAAGTAGCAGAACAAGTTAGCAAAACTTGATAAGATTTTTGATAGATCTCTAAACCAAAGCCTGTATAGGATTGGATGTTAGTTACTTATATTTCTTTGCAATCAAGTAATTTAAAATATTCCGACATGAACCAAACCAAATCGATATTATTTGGTTAGATGAATTAGTAAAGCATTTAGACAAGTGTCTCTAGTTACGACGTTCTGGAACATAAATCGATAATATTATGTCACAGAACTAGTGAAGCGCCTAGCCAAATACCTGATAGGATTTGGTCTTAGTTACTTAGATTGCTTAACAATCAAGTAATTAAAAGATTACGACATGAACCAAACCAAATCGATATTATTTGGTTTGGTGAATTAGTGAAGCGATTAGGCAAATCGCCATAGTTACGACGTCATGGTCTCTAAATCGATTATATTTAGAGACCATGACTAGTGAAGCAGTTAGCTAGTCCGCATATAAGCGGCTAGCGTCTAACAATTAGGAACTTTAGTTCCAATTGTTAGTACTGAATCACATCTTCTCTGGCGCTTCTACTCCAAGCAAGCGAAGTGCTTCTTTGAGAACGACTGCTGTTGCGTAGCTGAGGGCTAGACGGCTGTCGCGTTCTGGGCTTTCATCCAAGATACGCGTATGTGCATAGTATTTGTTAAAGGCTTGAGCTAGGCTAATTGCAAATTTAGCAATGATAGAAGGTTCAAAGTTATCTGCTGCACGGTTGATAATACGTGGGAAGTCTTGGATGAGTTTGATGATTCCCCAGCTTTCAGCATCATTCAAGCTATAGTTGCCGTCTGTTTCTGGTTTGAAATCTGCTTTGCGTAAGATCGATTGGATACGAGCGTAGGCATATTGAACATAAGGACCTGTTTCGCCTTCAAAGGATACCATGGCCTCGAGGTCGAAGTCGTATCCATTTGTACGGTCGGTCTTGAGGTCATAGAATTTAATGGCTCCAACCCCAACAGCATGCGCTACCTGGTCTTTGTTTTCTAGTTCAGGATTTTTAGCCTCGATTTGGGCTTTGGCACGACTAACGGCCTCTGCAACAGTAGGCTCTAGCAAGATGACATTCCCTTTACGAGTAGAGAGTTTTTTCCCTTCTTTTGTAACCAAACCAAAAGGAACGTGAGTAATGTCGTCACTCCAGTCGTAACCCATCTCTTGCAAGACAGCTTTGAGCTGTTTAAAGTGGGCAGATTGCTCTTGACCAACTACGTAGATAGATTTAGCAAATTGGTATTCGTTTTTACGGTAAAGGGCTGCAGCCAAGTCACGTGTGATGTAGAGAGTTGCACCATCAGATTTCTTGATAAGAGCTGGATGTTCAATTCCATATTTCTCAAGATTGACAACTTGGGCCCCTTCTGATTCAACAAGAAGGCCTTTTTCAGAAAGGATGTCTACAACTGCATCCATCTTATCGTTGTAGAAGGCTTCTCCATTGTAGCTGTCAAATTCTACTTGCAATTCATTGTAAAGGCGGTTAAATTCCACCAAACTTTCATCACGGAACCATTGCCAAAGAGCGAGAGCTTCCTCGTCTCCATTTTCAAGTTTACGGAACCATTCGCGTGCTTCTTCATCCAAGCTAGGGTCATTTTCAGCTTCAGCGTTGATGCGGACATAGAGTTTAAGAAGTTCATCGATTGGATGAGCTTTTACAGCTTCTTCGTCGCCCCATTTTTTGTAGGCAACAATCAACATCCCAAACTGTTTACCCCAGTCTCCCAAATGGTTGACCTTGACTGTTTGATAACCGATTTTTTGGAAAATATGTGACAAGCTATCTCCGATAACAGTTGAGCGTAGGTGGCCAATAGAGAATGGCTTAGCGATATTGGGACTAGACATGTCGATCACAACATTTTCTTGTTTGCCAATAGTTTGGTCAGCATAGTGTTCTTTTTCAGTGATAACAGCTTGCAATACTTGAGCAGAAATGGCAGATTTATCAAGGAAAAAGTTAACGTAAGGTCCTGTTGCGACAACCTTTTCAAAGGCTTGGCTGTTAATCTTTTCAGCCAGTTCAGCCGCAATCATTTGAGGTGCCTTACGTTCGACTTTTGCAAGAGAAAAAGCAGGGAAAGCGATGTCTCCCATTTCTGAGTTTTTAGGGGTTTCCAGTAAATTTAAAATAGCCT
>CAUOWW010000054.1:0-11568 GCA_963508345.1 uncultured bacterium | reverse complement strand
GACCTGAGTTATTTTCAACTCTTACTATTATACCCACTTTTCTAACTTTGTCAACTACTTTTTTAAATTTTTTATCAAGTTAAGTAAAAAGAGCCAGAATTGTACTGACTCTTCTATTGTTCATTAAACTTAGAAGCACGTTCTTCTCCCCACCAATACGGGATTAGTTCTGCGACTTTAACTGTTTTTCTTATATTATAGTCCATCATGAATTCTGCATCTTTATTTTCAGCATTAAGCTCTAAAAGGAATTCTCTGCAAGCTCCACAGGGCATTCCTGAACTTCCACCATAAGGTGGTTTGTCTCGAAAGGCTAATACTTTTTTAACCTTAGTTTGTCCTGAAAATTGGTACATATTGAAAAGAGCTGCCCGCTCTGCGCAGAGATGGAACACACCACAGGTTCCCTCCATACAGAAACCTGTAAATATTTGTCCGTCTTCTGCTTCTACTGCGGCAACGACATGGTTAGCGTAAACAAAATCAGATACTTCATGTGGATTATATAATTTCTGTGCTTCTTCGTACATCTTTTCCCAGATGTCCATTATTACATCCTTCTTATTTAGAGATTTCTTTTAACATATTTTCGATATGCTGGATTGATTTTTTGCGACCTAACAAGAAGATTGTATCTGGCAATTCTGGTCCGTGCATTTCACCTGAAACAGCAATACGAATAGGCATGAAAAGATTTTTCCCTTTAATACCTGTTTCTTTTTGGACTGCTTTAATTTGTGGGAAGATATTCTCTGTCACAAATTCATCATCTGTCATCGCTTCAAGTTTTGCTTTGAAGGCTTCAAGAACTGTTGGGACTGTTTCTCCCGCCATGACTTCGCGCTCTGCTTCTGTCAATTCTGGGAAATCTGAGAAGAAGAGATCTGTCAATGGAATAATTTCATCAACTGATTTCATTTGTGGTTTATAGAGCTCAACTAATTTTTCAGCCTTGTCAGTCAATCGACCTGCTTCTTCTAGGAATGGTTTTGCCATTTCAAAGATAGTTTCTAGGTCTGCATTCTTGATATAATCATTACTCATCCAGTCGAGTTTCTTCTGATCAAAGGCTGCTGGAGACTTGCTGAGGCGGTTTTCATCGAAAAGTTTAATGAGTTCTTCACGAGAGAAGATTTCATCTTCGCCACCTGGGTTCCAACCAAGAAGAGCAATAAAGTTAAAGACTGCTTCTGGAAGGTAACCTTTCTTTCGGTAATCTTCGATAAATTGAAGTGTATTAGTATCACGTTTAGATAACTTCTTACCAGTCTCAGAGTTGATAATCAAGGTCATGTGACCGAACTCTGGAGCTTCCCAACCAAGTGCTTCATAAACCATGAGCTGTTTTGGTGTATTAGCAATGTGGTCGTCTCCACGGATTACGTGAGAAATTTGCATATCATGGTCATCAATGACAACGGCAAAGTTGTAAGTTGGGTAACCGTCTTTCTTTTGAATAACCCAGTCACCACCGATATTGCCACCTTCAAATTCGATATCACCTTTGACCATATCATGCCACTTGTAGATACCTGACTCATTGACAGCCAAACGAACAGTTGGGATGATCCCAGCTGCTTCACGTTCTGCGATGTAAGCTGCTTTTTCTTCTTCACTCATACCAAGGTATTCATTGATGTAGCGTGGTGTTTCGCCAGCTGCTTCTTGGCGTTCGCGTTCAGCTGCCAACTCTTCTTCTGTAACGTAAGATTTGTAGGCTTTTCCTTCAGCTAGCAATTGGTCGATATATTTTTGATACAATTCCAAACGTTCAGACTGGCGGTAATTTTCATGTGTTTCTGGGCTTTCATCCCAATCCATACCTAACCAACGAAGGTTTTCAAGCTGTGAACGTTCCCCATCCTCGACATGACGTTTACGGTCAGTATCTTCGATACGAATGATAAAAGTTCCACCATGATGACGTGCGTAAAGGTAGTTAAACAATGCTGTACGGGCATTTCCGATGTGTAGTAGTCCTGTTGGACTTGGTGCGTAACGTACGCGGATATCTTTTGACATAGTTTCTCCTATAAAGTCTCTAGGCGTCTGCCTTTTTGCTCTCTATATTATATCACAAGTCTTGGCTGAGTCCAATTTCTATGAATAAAGCGAGTAAAAAGAGTGGACAATCCACTCTTTTCTTCTATTATAGACGTGCGTTAAGTTCTTTGCTCAATTCTTCAAATCCTGGTTTTCCAAGAAGGGCAAACATGTTGCGTTTGTAAGCTTCAACACCTGGTTGGTCAAATGGGTTGATAGCATTCAAGTAACCTGAAAGGGCGATAGCCAATTCGAAGAAGTAGATAGTGTAACCAAGAGTGAAAGCATCTTGCTCTGGAAGAGTCACGTACATGTTTGGTACATCACCATCTGTGTGGGCAAGAAGAACACCGTCAGTTGCTTTTTTGTTTACAAAGTCAACGTCTTTTCCTTGAAGGTAACCAAGTCCATCAAGGTCTTCTTCCAAAGTAGGAATAATCACGTTTTTACGAGGTTTGTCAACACGGACAACTGTTTCAAACATGATACGAGTTCCTTCTTGGATAAATTGACCCAATGAGTGCAAGTCAGTTGAGAAGTTGGCTGAAGTTGGGTAGATACCTTTTTGGTCTTTTCCTTCTGATTCACCAGCCAATTGTTTCCACCATTCTGAGAAGTATTGAAGTGATGGCTCATAGTTTACCAAGATTTCAGTTGCATAGCCTTTACGGTAAAGGATGTTACGAACTGCTGCGTATTGGTAAGCTTCGTTTTCAGAGATTTTATCTGAAGTGTAGTCTTTGCGAGCTGCATTCGCACCTTCCATAAGGGCTTTGATGTCAGCTCCTGATGCTGCGATTGGAAGCAAACCAACGGCTGTCAATACTGAGAAGCGTCCACCGATATCATCTGGAACAACAAATGTTTCCCAACCGTTAGCGTCTGCTTCAACCTTAACAGCACCTTTTTGGCGGTCAGTTGTTGCATAGATACGTTTGTTGGCTTCTTCTTGACCGTATTTCTTAACCAAAAGTTCTTTGAAGACACGGAAAGCAATCGCTGGTTCAGTTGTTGTACCTGATTTAGAAATCACGTTTACTGAGAAGTCTTTGTCAGCTACGTACTCTACCAAGTCAGCAAGGTAAGTAGATGAGATTGAGTTTCCTGCGTAAAGGATTTGTGGAGCTTTGCGTTCTTCTTTTGTTTGCAAGTTAGCAAAATGGTGGTTCAAGAAGTCGATTGCTGCTTTCGCACCAAGGTAAGATCCACCGATACCGATCACAACCAAAACATCGCTGTCTGACTTGATTTGCTCAGCAGCTTTCAAGATGCGGTCAAATTCTTCACGGTCGTAGTTTTCAGGAAGGTCCAACCATCCCAAGAAGTCGCTACCAGCACCAGTTCCTTTACGGATCAATTCATCTGCTGCTGTTACTTGTGATTGCATGTATTCCACTTCATGTGGTGCAACAAATTTGTCTAAAACTTTTGAATAATCAAATTTAATATGTGACATGTTATTCCTCCAATATTTCTTCTTTTCTATCATAACGCTTGCCTTCGTTTTTTTCAAGTTTTTTTGTCGAATTTCTCCAATTTTTATCAGAATTCAAACGTTTGCGTAAAATCCACATTCAAAAAATTTTGAAAAAATAAAAGAAAGAACGACCAGATACCCCAGTCGTTACAATTCATTCAATAAATACTCAAATAATTCTAAATTACCATCTTCTTCATTAACCAGAAACTCTGGATGCCACTGCAACCCGATAATGCGATGTTCGTCGATAGACTCAATCGCTTCGATGGTTTGGTCTCTTGGATCAATAGCAGTTACACGGAAATTAGGTGCCAAATCTTTAATACTCTGGCGATGGACGGAATTGACCTGACTTTCTTTCCCAAACAGCTTGGCCACCACGCTTCCTTCTACTGTCTCAATAGAGTGAGATGTTCCGAAAGGTAGGCCTTGCCAGTGACCTTCGATTTCTTGATTGAGCGTTCCACCAAAAGCAACATTGACAAGTTGGACACCGCGGCAGATTGCCATAATTGGTTTATTCTGACGAAGTGCTTCTTTCAAAAGCGCCAATTCAAATTCATCACGGACCAGATTGTAATCATCGCTCTCGATGGTCTTTTTCTCTCCATAAAACTGAGGGTGGACATTTTGACCGCCTGTCAAAATAAGCTTGTCAATCATTTCCACATAATCGCGCACAACTGACTCATCACCAACAGGAATGACTAAAGGGAGACCACCGACTTGACGAATGCTCTCTGCGAATCTACAAGATACAGATGAATGAATGTTTTTGCCTTCTGCGTCTACGGGACATAGATTTGCAGCAACTCCTACAACCGTTCTAGGCATGATGTCTCTCCTTTCGAATGTTAATACTCTTCGAATGTTAATACTCTTCGAAAATCTCTTCAAACCACGTCAGCGTCGCCTTACCGTAGGTATGGTTACTGACTTCGTCAGTTCTATCCACAACCTCAAAGCAGTGCTTTGAGCAACCTGCGGCTAGTTTCCTAGTTTGCTCTTTGATTTTCATTGAGTATAACGATAGTCCTATCATATCACTCAAAACGCCTTTCGTCTAATATGTTTTTTTTAAGGCTGTGATAAATATTTTTTATGGACAAGAAACAGCTGCCCACATAGGACAACTTTTTTCTTATTCAAAGACAAATTGATTGTGATAGAGTTCTGAGTAGAAGCCACCTAGTTTTAGGAGTTCATGGTGGTTACCGCGTTCAATGACTTCTCCATCTTTAAGGACAATAATCTGGTCTGCATTGAGGATGGTCTTCAGACGGTGGGCAATGACGAAACTGGTTCTACCCGCTACAACCGCCTCCATAGCATGCTGAATCTTACTTTCTGTCACCGTATCTACGTTTGAAGTGGCTTCATCAAGAATGAGAACTTCTGGATCTGTCATCAAGGTTCGAGCGATAGAAATCAATTGTTTTTGTCCTGTCGAGAAGATGCTTTGATCATCATCGATAAGAGTATCGTACTTATCAGGCAAGCTTTCGATATAGTCGTGAATGTGGGTTGCCTTGGCTGCTGCCTCAACCATTTCCTGACTAGCATCTGGCACACCAAAACGGATATTGTCTCGAATCGTTCCGCTAAATAAGACCGAATCTTGCAAGACAATTCCCACCTTACTTCTGAGACTATCTAAGTCATAGTCACGAATGTCTTTACCATCAAAATAAATACCACCAGCATCAACATCATAGAAGCGATTGATAAGGTTCATAATAGTCGTTTTTCCTGAACCTGTCGGTCCAACAACCGCTGTCATCTGACCTTTAGGGGCAGAAATACTGACATCTTTCAAAATAGGTTTATCAGGCAAGTATGAAAAATCAATATGACTGATTTCGACACCTTCTTGCAACTTAGTGAAGGTTGGAGCCTTTTCAGGTCGAATTTCTTCCTCTGCGTCAAACATTTCCTGAATCCGTTCAGCACCTGTAAAGGCTAACTGAAGGCTTCCCCAACTAGCCGCAACTTGAATAATAGGCTGGTAGTAGTGCTGTGAAAATTGGGCAAACATAACAATCAAACCTAGGGCTGTACTTGTTTCGATAGACTTATCATTCAAAAGTACAGCTGAACCAGCAAAGATGACGATGGCTGTATTAACCAGACTCATCCCATTCATGACAGGGAACAGAATTCCTGAGAACATTCTTCCTTTAAAGGTTGCCTTGCGCACGCGCTCATTTTGTTCAAGAAATCCTGCCATCATATCCTCTTGAATTCCTTGGACAATGACGACTTTTTGACCTGAGATACTCTCATCCATATAGGCGTTGAGCTTCCCTACCTCTTTCTGCTGGAGGTTGGTGTATTTGCGTACCATTTTCACGATGAAAATTAGCATGAGGAAGGCCACTGGTGTGCTGGCAATGGTGATGAGCGCCAGTGTCACATTTCTCGAAAACATGACAAAAATCAGACCAATGTATAAAACAATATTGCTCATGACCTGAACCAAGCTTTCGTTAAAGGCTTGGAGGATATTATCCAAATCACTAGTAAAACGAGACAGGATATCGCCATCTTGTCGGCGGTCAAAGAAAGAAACCGTCAACCGAGCAAGCTTACCGAAGAGGCCTTTGCGCATCTCGTTGGTCGATTCTGCAATCACACGCGTCATAAGACACATGTATATGACACTGGAGATAAATAGAACCAAAACCAGCAGGCCAAGATTGACCATGATTCCTGATAGGCTTTGCCAAACAAGTTCTGGATTGCCATTTTGATAAGCTTGAACTAAATTGGCTAGCTCTGTTACCGCTTGTCCAGAAAAGACCGGAAAGAGGGCTTGGGAAAGAGTTGATAGAACCAGCATCAAGATAACAACCACAAATGAGAACTTATAGACCTTAAAGTAATGCCAAAAAAATTGAACTGTCTTCATTTTACTCCTCCTTTCCTTTCTGTGTTTCATAGATTTCACGGTAAACAGCATTGTTGGCAACCAAGTCTGCATGCGTCCCTTGACCAATCAATCGTCCTTGATCTAGAACCAAGATTTTATCTGCATGGACAACCGAGCTAATCTTTTGCGCGATGATAATGGTTGTCGTCCCCTTCAGATCCTTATTCAAGGCTTCTTGCACCAGGCGCTCTGACTTGGCATCCAAGGCTGAGGTCGAATCGTCAAAAATCAGAATACGCGGATTGCTGACAATCCCACGCGCAATCGACATCCTTTGTTTTTGCCCACCTGAGAAATTGGTTCCTCGTTCCTCAACTGGACTTTCAAAGGTTTTCTCCATACGATGAATGAATTCACTAGCCTGGGCAATATTGGCTGCGCGCTCCATTTCAAATAGAGTAGCATCTCCTTTGCCCTGTCTCAAGTTATCTGCAATCGTGCCACTAAAGAGAATGGCACGTTGGAGAACGATAGAGACAGCTTTACGCAGGGTCCCTTCACTCACTTCTCGAATATCCTTGCCTCCGATTTTGATAGCCCCTTCCTGCGGGTCAAAGAGACGTGGAATCAATTGAGCCAAGGTTGATTTTCCTGCACCAGTGGCTCCAACGACACCAACCATCTGACCAGGTTCAATAGTAAAGCTCACATCTTTCAGAATTGGTTCCTTATCCATTGGATAGGTAAAGGTCACATTTTCAAAGCTAAGACTTCCAACCAACTCTTCATCTGGGACATCCTTGAAGGTCATGGCTGGCTCTGCGTCAAAAATTTCTCGAATACGACGCATAGAAATCATGGCACGACTGACAGAATTTCCCAAAAATCCAACCATAACAATGGTAAAGATAATCTGGCTCAGGTAATTAACAAAGGAAGCAATGGAGCCAACAACTGACGGATCCGACTGAACCATCCCTGCAACTAGCCAAATAGAGAGGAATACCGCCCCATAACCGACCAACATCATGAAAGGTTCCACTACTGAAAAGGCATAACCAATGTAAAGATTTTGACCGAGTAGCTCGTCTGAAACCTCCGTAAACTTAGCAAACTGCTCTTTTTCTTGGACAAAGGACTTGACCACACGAACACCGCGCAGATTTTCCTTGGCAATGGCATTGATGCGCTCAAGAAGGGTTTGAAACTTGGCAAAACGAGGCCCCATCATTCCCATCATGACAGCAGTCAAACCAAAAATCAAGACCACCATGAGAACAATCACCCACCACAGAGAAGGTAAGGTTTGAACCGCCAGGATAAACGAACCGATGAACAAGAGGGGGAGTCTGAAAAGAATTTGGAAGGTCATCATGACGACGTTCTGAATCTGATTGATATCATTTGTCATGCGAACGACTAGATTTCCCGCATTAAATTGTTCAATATTGGCATAAGAAAAGGTTTGGATTTTACGGAAGGCATCCTCCCGAAGGTCAGATGAAACTCCTTGGGCAATATAGGCTGCGAGGACAACATTGAGCCCACCAGCAACTAGACCGATCAGGGCCACACCAATCAACCAAGCCCCGATACTATAAATAGCTTCATATTTTCCAGCAAGGAGGGCGTCTAAGACTTCCTGCAGATAACGCGGTTGCAAAAGTGAACTAGCAACCATCAAGCCTGTCATCAGGAGCGAAGCCAAGGCCTGCCACTTGTAGGTTTTTATTTTCTGAATCAGCATACTTTCTCCTTAAAAAATAGACAAAAGGGAGCGACAATGCGTCAGCTCCTTTTCATTCTGTTTGTGTGATGCTATTCTAGCAAAAAAGTGGGGACTTGTCAAAGAAGTATCCTTGATACAGCTAGAATGATCAGCAATTCTTGGATTTATAGTTTCTGTTTTAACTCAACCAAAACATTCATAGCCTGCATAGGTGTCATATTGTAAACATCCAGTTTAGCTAATTCTGCTAGGATAGGATGCTCTTCTGCCGTATCAAAGAGTGAAATCTGTTCAGTGACAGCACTTGTTTGCCTCATCAGACTTGGACTTTCTCCCCCTTGACTCTCCAGTTGAGTCAAAATCTTATCCGCCCTTGCTAAAAGGTCTGCTGGTAAACCAGCAATCTTGGCAACATGGATACCGTAGGATTTGTCAGCTGGTCCTGGTTCAATCTTGTGAAGGAAGGTAACCTGCCCATCCTGCTCTAAGGTTGCCACGTGAACATTGACTAAATGTTTCAAGCTGGACTCTAGACTAGTCAACTCATGGTAGTGGGTCGCAAAGAGGGTCTTGGCTCCGATATGCTCATGGATGTATTCGATGATGGACTGAGCAAGAGCCATACCATCATAAGTTGCAGTTCCCCGTCCCAATTCATCAAAGAGAATGAGAGAATTCTTGGTCGCATGCGAAATGGCATTGTTGGCCTCCATCATCTCCACCATAAAGGTTGATTGACCTGAAACCAAGTCATCTGCTGCTCCGATACGGGTAAAAATGGCATCAAAAATCGGTAAATGGGCGCTTTCTGCTGGCACATAAGAACCCAACTGAGCCATAACCGCCGTCATGGCTAACTGACGCATGTAGGTAGACTTCCCGCTCATGTTTGGCCCTGTAATCAGTTGAATACTGGTATCTTCTGCCATCTGAATCGTATTTGGAATATAGGTCTGAGCCCCCATAACCTTTTCAACGACAGCATGGCGCCCTTTCTGGATATCAATCCGCGAATCATCTCCGAATTCAGGTCGAATCAAATGCTGGGTTTCAGCAACAACTGCGAGACTTTGCAGGACATCAACCGTCGCAATTCCTTGGGCTAGAGCTTGTAAACGTTGGATGTACTTGCTGACCTCTTCACGAATACGCATAAAAATTTCGTACTCTAGGTTGGCTGACTTCTCACGCGCCTCCAGCATGTCGCCTTCGATACGAGCTAATTCCTCGGTTCCAAAGCGTTCTGAGTTTTTCAGCGTCGCCTTGCGGAAAAAGTGGGCAGGCACATTTCCCAGTTGTGAATTGGTCACATGGAAATAGTAGCCATCCTTTTTATTGTAGTCAATCTTGAGCGTACTGATACCAGAGTTTTCTCGCTCCTTAGCCTCAATTTCAGCAATCCAACCAGTCCCTTCTCTGAGAACGCGACGGTACTTGTCTAAAGTCTCATCAAATCCCGTCCGAATAATACCCCCATCTGTAATCATATGAGGAGCTTCAGGAGCAATCGCTGCGCTAATCAAACTCTCCAACTCAGGGATTGCATCCAATTGTTCGATAAGATAAGTTAGAGCAGGTTGCTCCATCCCTTCTAAAATCGCACGAATCCGTGGCACGCTAGACAAGGTAGTCGCCAACTGCAAGAGATCCTTTGGGTTGGTCTTGCCAAAAGAAACCCGACTAGCCAAGCGCTCAATGTCATAAACACCCTTGAGACTGTCTGTCAAATCACTACGCTCAAAGAAGTGGTCAAGAAAGACCTGCACTACTTCTTGACGTTGGACGATTCGTTCCTTATCAATCAAGGGGCGATGAATCCAAGAACGTAACAGACGCATACCCATAGCTGTCTTGGTTTCATCCAAAAGCCAGAAAAGACTGCCTTGTTTCTTACCTGAGCGAGCATTCTCAACCAAATCCAGACTAGCCTTGGTAGCATAATCCATCTGCAAGAAATCCTTAATTTCGTAGCGGATAACAGGTTTGAGGTGGTTCAATTCCCTCATCTGAGTCCGATGAACATACTGGAGCAGCTTACTAGATGCCGTTTGCTCCACCGTTGCCAATCGCAAATCCAATAAATGAAGGTCTTCAAAGCTTTCTTTTTCATAAGAGAGTACCAGATTCATCTGGCGGCTGAGGATTTGTTCTTCTTCCTCAGACAAGTCATAACCCAACACCACTTCTCGCGCCTTGAGATTACGGATTTCCCCACAAACCAGCGTAAAATCCAAAAGACCTGTCACATAAAAGTCACCCGTCACCAGGTCCATATAAGCTAGGCCAAATTGATTACCTTCGCGGTCTATGGCTACCAAAAAATTATTCTGACTGTCCGGTTTACTACTGTCGACCACTGTCCCTGGCGTAATGACCTGAACAACCTCTCGTTTCACAACCCCAACTGCTTGTTTAGGATCTTCCATCTGTTCAGCAATGGCTACCTTATAGCCCTGCTCAATCAAGACATCAATGTACTGTTGGGCAGAATGATAGGGAACACCCGCCATAGGAATCGGATTGTCCGCATTCTTGTTGCGACTCGTTAAGGAAATTTCCAGAATCTGCGCAGCATTGACCGCATCCTCATAAAATAATTCATAAAAATCACCCATCCGAAAGAGCAAAAAAGCATCTGGATATTGCTTTTTAATATCCACATACTGTTGCATGCCGGGTGATAGCTTTTCTGTCGCCATTGTCCGTCTCTCCTTGTCAAAAATAAGTCTTGAGAGTAACTCCCAAGACCTTACTTATCTTTCATCAAATCTAGCAAACGATCTTCCATGAGTTTGGCAACGTGCTGGTCTCGACAAATGACCAATAAGGTATTGGCACCAGCAACTGTTCCTAAAATCCATTCATCCTTGTTTGCATCTACAATATTTGCCAAAACAGAGGCTTCTCCCAATTTGGTATGAAGCACCAAGGTAAACTCTGCTCTTGCAACACCTTCTAAATGATGAGACAAAAATTCCACCAAATCAATCTTTTCTGTCTCATTTGCTAGTACATAATACACCATATCATTTTTCTTGACCTTGGTCAAGCCGATTTCGCGCAAATCACGAGACAGGGTTGTCTGCGTCACAAAGACATTGTGCGCCTCCAACCGATCTTGAATTTCTTTTTGTGTACTTAATTTCTCCTCAGTAATCATTTTTTTTATTAACTGATGACGATCTCTTTTTCTCATAAAATCCTCTTATATGAATATTTATAACTAATTTTATAACTATATTATACCAAAAAAATAGGAGATTTCAAAAATTTTTTCTTCTTTCTTTAAAATTGTGATAAAATAGTAGAAAAGTCCAAAAAGGAGCTCTTAATGAATACAAAAGAATTGATTGCTAGCGAGTTGGCTAGCGTCATTGATAGCCTGGACCAAGAGGCTATTTTAAATTTACTGGAAACCCCTAAAAACTCAGAAATGGGAGACATCGC
>CAUOWW010000053.1:0-11752 GCA_963508345.1 uncultured bacterium | reverse complement strand
GTGTGGATGCTATTGAACCAAGCTGGAATATCTTTGAAGATTTCCAAACAGGTGGTGTTCCGTCTGCCTTGAAACGTGATGCTACTGATGGTGTTCAGTCTGTTCATGTGGAAGTCAAACACCCAGATGAAATCAATACGCTCTTTGACGGAGCTATCGTCTATGCCAAAGGAAGTCGCCTCATGCACATGCTTCGTCGTTGGCTAGGGGATGCCGATTTTGCCAAAGGTTTGCATGCCTACTTTGAAAAACATCAATACAGCAATACAATTGGTCGTGACCTTTGGAATGCTCTTGGTCAAGCGTCTGGACGTGATGTCGCAGCCTTTATGGATTCTTGGTTGGAACAACCTGGTTATCCAGTTCTCACTGTCAAAGTTGAAAATGATGTCTTGAAGATTTCACAAAAACAATTCTTTATCGGTGAGCACGAAGACAAGAACCGTCTCTGGGTTGTGCCACTCAATAGCAACTGGAAAGGCTTGCCTGATACACTTGAAACTGAAAGCATCGAAATTCCAGGCTACGCAGCTCTTCTTGCTGAAAATGAAGGAGCCCTTCGTTTCAATACTGAAAATACAGCCCACTACATTACAGACTATCAAGGAGGCTTGTTAGATGCAGTTCTTGCTGACCTAGTTGAGCTTGATAACACAAGCAAATTGCAAATCGTCCAAGAACGTCGTTTGCTTGCTGAAGCAGGACACATTTCTTATGCAGACTTGCTTCCAGTCCTTGATAAACTTGCTAAGGAAGAGTCTTACCTGGTGGTTTCAGCTGTTTCTCAAGTGATTTCTGCCCTTGAGCGCTTTATCGATGAAGGAACAGAAGCTGAAAGAGCCTTCAAAGTATTGGTTGCTAAATTGGCTCGTCATAACTATGACCGTCTTGGTTTTGAAGCTAAAGATGGAGAATCAGATGAGGATGAATTGGTTCGTCAGTTGGCCATTTCTATGATGATTCGCTCAAATGATGCAGAAGCTAGTCAAGTCGCTAGCCAAATCTTCGAAGCTCACAAGGATCAGCTTGCAGGACTTCCAGCAGCAATCCGTTCACAAGTCCTTATCAATGAGATGAAACATCATGAGACTAAGGAATTGGTAGCCACTTATCTTGACCTTTACACTCATGCGACGGATGCGGTCTTCAAGCGCCAGTTGGCAGGAGCTCTTGCATACAGTACAGATGCCGAAAACATTCAAACCCTTCTTGCAACTTGGAAGGACAAATTTATCGTTAAGCCACAAGACCTTTCTTCATGGTACCTCCAATTCCTTGGACACCAAGCTACTCAAGAAACTGTTTGGGTATGGGCGCGTGAAAACTGGGATTGGATTAAGGCAGCTCTTGGTGGTGATATGAGTTTTGATAGTTTTGTTATCTTCCCATCACACATCTTTAAAACTCAGCAACGCTTGGCAGAGTACAAAGAATTCTTTGAACCACAACTTTCTGACCTTGCTCTTAGCCGTAACATCGGTATGGGAATCAAGGATATTGCAGCGCGTGTTGACTTGATTAACCGTGAAAAAGCTGCAGTGGAAGCAGTTGTTCTTCAGTACGGAAATGCATAAATAAGCCTAAAATAAAAAGAAAACTCAGCTATCTCATGTAAAATGCAGAGAGTTGAGTTTTTTTTAAGGCAAATTTGGTATAATGGTTTTAATAAGGAGGAGTTTCTCATGATAAAAATCTTATTGGTTGAAGATGACCTAGGCCTGTCAAATTCAGTATTTGACTTTTTAGACGATTTTGCAGATGTCATGCAGGTATTTGATGGGGAAGAAGGTCTATACGAAGCTGAAAGTGGCGTCTATGACTTGATTTTGCTCGATTTGATGTTGCCAGAAAAAAATGGCTTCCAAGTCTTGAAAGAATTGCGTGAAAAGGGGATTACGACACCAGTTTTGATCATGACTGCCAAGGAAAGTTTGGATGACAAGGGACATGGTTTTGAACTAGGAGCAGATGATTATCTGACTAAACCTTTCTACCTAGAAGAACTCAAAATGCGGATTCAAGCCCTTCTCAAACGTTCAGGTAAGTTTAATGAAAACACCTTGACTTATGGAAATATTGTAGTTAATTTGTCAACCAATACCGTTAAGGTTGAAGATAATCCAGTCGAATTGCTGGGGAAAGAGTTCGATTTACTGGTTTATTTTCTTCAAAATCAAAATGTTATTTTGCCTAAGACTCAGATTTTTGATCGTCTATGGGGATTTGATAGTGACACAACGATTTCAGTTGTAGAAGTTTATGTTTCAAAAGTCCGTAAGAAATTAAAAGAAACCACTTTTGCAGAGAATTTGCAAACCTTGCGCAGTGTTGGGTATATTTTAAAAGATGTTCAGTAAACTAAAAAAAACATGGTATGCGGATGACTTTAGTTATTTTATCCGCAACTTTGGTGTCTTCACTCTGATTTTCTCTACCATGACTCTGATTATTTTACAAGTCATGCATTCGAGTCTCTATACTTCGGTGGATGATAAGCTTCATGGACTGAGTGAAAATCCTCAGGCAGTTATTCAGCTTGCTGTAAATAGGGCAACAGAAGAGATTAAAGATTTAGAGAATGCGGCTACAGATACTAGTAAGACTGAGGTGAAACCCAATGTCAGTTCCAACACAGAAGTCATTCTTTTTGATAAGAATTTTACCCAGCTCCTTTCTGGAAATCGATTTTTGGGATTGGATAAGATTAAATTAGAGAAAAAAGAACTAGGCCATATCTATCAGATTCAAGTTTTTAATAGCTATGGACAAGAAGAAATCTATCGCATGATATTGATGGAAACCAATATCAGTTCGGTTTCAACCAATATCAAGTATGCTGCTGTCTTGATTAATACTAGTCAGTTGGAGCAGGCCAGTCAAAAGCATGAGAAATTGATTGTCGTTGTGATGGCTAGTTTCTGGATTTTGTCTTTGCTTGCCAGTCTTTATCTAGCTAGGGTTAGTGTTAGGCCCCTGCTTGAGAGCATGCAGAAGCAACAGTCCTTTGTGGAAAATGCCAGTCATGAGTTACGAACTCCACTTGCAGTTTTGCAAAATCGCTTAGAGACCCTTTTTCGTAAGCCAGAAGCTACCATTATGGATGTGAGTGAAAGCATTGCATCTAGTTTGGAAGAAGTCCGAAATATGCGTTTTTTGACAACAAATTTGTTGAATTTAGCTCGTAGAGATGATGGGATTAAGCCTGAACTTGGAGAAGTTCCAACTAGCTTTTTTAATACGACTTTCACAAACTATGAGATGATTGCTTCAGAAAATGACCGTGTCTTCCGTTTTGAAAATCGTATCCATCGAACGATTGTCACAGATCAGCTCCTTTTGAAACAACTGATGACCATCCTATTTGATAATGCTGTCAAGTATACTGAAGAAGATGGTGAAATTGATTTTGTGATTTCAGCTACTGACCGTAATCTGTATTTACTTGTTTCTGATAACGGAGTTGGTATTTCGACAGAAGATAAGAAGAAAATTTTTGACCGCTTTTATCGAGTGGACAAGGCTAGAACTCGTCAAAAAGGTGGCTTTGGTTTAGGATTATCCCTAGCCAAGCAAATTGTAGATGCTTTAAAAGGAACCATTACTGTTAAAGATAATAAACCAAAGGGAACAATCTTTGAAGTGAAAATAGCCATCCACACACCATCTAAAAAGAAAAAATAAAAATATCGCTCCAATTGGGGCGATATTTTGGATTTATCTTCTACGTTTTCGTTTGATAATAAATCGTTGAACTTTTAAAACAAGTAAGCTGGATCCGATTGCTGCAGTAAAGGCAAGAGCAGTTGATAATTTTAATGCTAAAAAGATAAAACTAAAGATGGCAATACAGATACAAAAAACAGCGATATTAACAAAAAATAGGATTTCCTTGAGATTGGTATCAGATTGCGCTTCAGGTGTATAATCTTGATAGCGAGGAACCTGCTGGCTTAATTCTTCTTGATAGTCTACCTCATAGGATTGTAATTTTCTTACGGGCATTATTCTCTCCTTAACAGTACATACCTATTTTATCATTTTTTCAGCAGAGAATTATTACAGAAAGGTTACAATAAGAATAAAGTCCCTTTTCATTTTTAAAGAATGGCTGATTTTCGAGAAATGTGGTATAATTTTTCTTATGGAAAAGATTATCATTACAGCAACTGCTGAAAGTATTGAACAAGTTAAACAACTGCTCGAAGCTGGCGTAGACCGTATCTATGTTGGTGAGAAAGATTTTGGCCTTCGTCTGCCAACAACCTTTAGTCATGACCAATTGCGTGAAATCGCTAATCTGGTGCATGATGCTGGTAAGGAATTGATTGTTGCGGTCAATGCCCTCATGCACCAAGACATGATGGACCGTATCAAGCCCTTCCTCGATTTCTTGGAAGAAATCAAGACAGATTACATTACGATTGGGGATGCAGGTGTCTTTTACGTGGTCAACCGCGATGGTTATTCCTTTAAGACAATCTACGATGCTTCGACTATGGTAACTAGCAGTCGTCAGATAAACTTCTGGGGACAAAAGGCTGGCGCATCTGAGGCTGTTTTGGCGCGTGAAATTCCATCAGCTGAACTCTTCAAAATGCCAGAGATTTTGGAAATTCCTGCTGAAGTGTTGGTTTACGGTGCTAGTGTCATCCATCACTCCAAACGTCCACTCTTGCAAAACTACTATAACTTTACGCACATCGATGATGAAAAGACGCGCAAGCGTGACCTCTTCTTGGCTGAGCCAAGTGACCCAGAGAGCCACTATTCCATTTTTGAAGATAATCATGGTACCCACATCTTTGCCAACAATGACCTTGATTTGATGACCAAATTGACAGAATTGGTGGAGCATGGTTTCACTCACTGGAAACTAGAAGGGCTCTACACACCTGGTCAGAACTTTGTTGAGATTGCAAAACTCTTTATCCAAGCGCGTAGCTTGATTCAAGAGGGCAACTTTAGCCATGACCAAGCCTTCTTGTTGGATGAAGAAGTTCGTAAACTTCACCCTAAAAACCGTTTCCTTGATACAGGATTCTATGACTACGATCCTGATATGGTTAAATAAAGTAAATGATTCGTTGAGAGAAGGAAGATGCAAACCTTTCTTCTCTCAATTTTTCTTATTCTTTAATATTTTCAAAAAATCAGTAGGCTAGGACGCTCTGTTTACTGAGATTTTTAAGAAAAGTAATCTTCTTGAGTTTGAAAATTATCCCATGTTTGCAGGTGCCAAATGGCCCTTTTTTTGGTATAATTTTTTATAATGAAAACGATTGGTAATCGCTATGTTGTGGTTGATTTAGAGGCAACTAGCACAGGTAGTAAGGCTAAAATTATTCAAGTGGGAATTGTCGTGATTGAGGACGGGAAAATCGTCGATCACTATACGACGGATGTCAATCCACATGAACCCTTGGATGCTCATATTAAAGAACTGACAGGATTGACAGACCAACGTCTGGCGCAAGCACCTGATTTTTCGCAGGTTGCCAGAAAAATCTTTGACTTGGTGGAGGATGGGATTTTTGTAGCCCATAATGTTCAGTTTGATGCTAATCTTTTGGCGGAAAATTTATTTTTTGAAGGTTATGAGCTAAGAAATCCTCGTGTTGATACGGTAGAATTGTCCCAGGTCTTTTTCCCTGAACTGGAAAAATATAGTTTGCCGATTTTGTGTCGAGAATTAGGAATTCCTCTAAAACACGCCCACACAGCCCTTTCAGATGCCCAAGCTACTGCGGAATTACTCTTATTTCTACGGGAAAAGATGGCCCAGCTTCCTAAAGGTCTCTTGGAACGCTTGCTGGAAATGGCTGACGCTCTCTTATACGAGTCTTACCTAGTTATTGAAGAAATTTTTCGAAACCAATCTATCCTTGGTTCTCCAGACTTGGTTGAAGTTCAAGGGCTATATTTCAAGAAAACTACAGCTCCCCTGAAGCCACGAAAATTATCTCAAGATTTTGCTAAAAATATTTCTCTGTTGAACCTTGAAGTGAGGGAACGACAAGAAAGTTTTGCTAAAGAGGTTGGCTTGCTATTGAAAGATGAGCCTGTCTCTCTGATTCAAGCGCCGACAGGGATTGGAAAAACCTATGGCTATCTCTTACCCGCCTTATCTCAAGTGACAGAGCGTCAAATTGTTCTTAGTGTTCCGACAAAGATTCTTCAAAATCAAATTATGGAAGAAGAAGGTAAACGTCTCAAGGAAGTATTCCATACAGATATTCATTCTTTAAAGGGACCACAAAATTACCTGAAGTTGGATGCCTTTTATCGTTCCTTGCAGGAAAATGATGAAAATCGCTTATTTAGACGTTTTAAAATGCAACTCTTGGTCTGGTTGACTGAGACAGAGACAGGAGATTTGGATGAAATTGGGCAACTCTACCGTTACCAACATTTTCTAACAGACCTTCGTCATGATGGGAATTTATCATCCAAGAGCTTATTTGTGACGGAAGATTTTTGGAAACGTAGTCAAGAAAGGGCACAAACCTGCAAGCTTTTAGTGACCAATCATGCTTATCTTGTAACCAGACTTGAAGATAATCCTGAATTTGTCAGTGACCGTTTGTTGATTATTGATGAAGTTCAAAAGATTTTGTTGGCTCTAGAAAATCTGCTTCAAGAGACCTACGATATCCAGTCTATTATCGTTTTGCTTGATAAGGCTTTACTGGACGAGCAAAATAAGGTCCAGCAACGAATACTAGAAAGTATTCGCTTTGAGTGTCTCTACTTGATAGAACAATTTCAGTCTGGTAAATCTAGGAAAAATATCTTAGATTCTCTGACCAATCTCCACCAGTATTTTTCAGAATTAGAGGTAGAAGGCTTTGAGGAGTTGGTTCGTTATTTTACAGTTAAAGGTGATTACTGGCTTCAAGCAACTGAAACGAGTCAAAAGAAAATTCAGATTTCTTCTACAAAATCAGGCCGTATTCTTCTGTCTTCTTTAGTGCCTGATTCATGTCAGGTCTTGGGAGTGTCGGCCACTCTTGAGATTAGTCAGAGAGTTTCTTTGGCAGACCTGTTGGGTTATTCTGAAGCTAAATTTGTCAAGATTGAAGCTGGTAAAAAACAGGATCAAGAAGTGGTCTTGGTCAAAGATTTTCCTCTAGTAACAGAAACCTCCTTAGAAGTATATGCCAAGGAGGTAGCTGATTTACTGATGGGAGTTCAAGCTTTCCAACAACCGATTTTGGCTCTTTTTACTGCTAAAGACATGCTTCTGTCAGTTTCAGATATGCTTCCTATAAATCACTTGGCCCAGTATAAAAATGGTGATGTTCATCAACTGAAGAAACGCTTTGAAAAAGGTGAACAGCAGATCCTGCTTGGTGCAGCAAGTTTCTGGGAGGGAGTTGATTTTTCAAGCCATCCTTTTGTGATTCAGGTTGTACCGAGACTTCCTTTCCAAAATCCTCAAGAGCCCTTGACGAAAAAGATTAATCAGGAGCTGAATCAAGAAGGGAAAAATGCCTTTTATGATTATCAATTGCCAATGGCCATTATTCGTTTAAAACAGGCTTTAGGAAGAAGTATGAGACGCGAACACCAGCGTTCCTTAACTCTTATTTTGGATAGGAGAATTGTTGGAAAACGATACGGCAAACAAATTGTGAATTCTCTAGCAAAAGAAGTGACTGTTAAAACTCTTTCTCGATCCGAAATTGATGAGGCTGTTGATAGATTTTTAAATAAACTTTGATAAATAAGTATTGTATGAAAGTATAAGGTTAGTATATATGAAACGTTCTCTCGACTCTAGAGTCGATTATAGTTTGCTACTGCCAGTATTTTTTCTACTGGTTATCGGCGTGGTGGCTATTTATATAGCCGTTAGTCATGATTATCCAAATAATATTCTGCCCATTTTAGGACAACAGGTCGCATGGATTGCCTTGGGGCTTGTGATTGGTTTTGTGGTTATGCTCTTTAATACAGAATTTCTTTGGAAAGCGACCCCCTTTCTATATATGTTAGGTTTGGGACTCATGGTCTTGCCGATCGTCTTTTATAATCCAAGCTTAGTGGCATCAACGGGTGCCAAAAACTGGGTATCGATAAATGGTATTACTTTGTTCCAGCCATCAGAATTTATGAAGATATCCTATATCCTCATGTTGGCCCGTGTCATTGTCCAGTTTACAAAAAAACATAAGGAATGGAGACGCACGGTTCCGCTGGACTTTTTGTTAATTTTTTGGATGATTCTCTTTACCATTCCAGTCCTAGTTCTTTTAGCACTTCAAAGTGACTTAGGGACGGCTTTGGTTTTTGTAGCCATTTTCTCAGGAATCGTCTTGCTATCAGGAGTTTCTTGGAAAATTATTATCCCAGTATTTGTGACTGCTGTAACAGGAATTGCTGGTTTTCTAGCCATTTTTATCAGTAAGGACGGTCGTGCTTTTCTTCATCAACTGGGAATGCCGACCTACCAAATCAATCGTATTTTGGCTTGGCTCAATCCTTTTGACTTTGCTCAAACAACCACTTACCAGCAGGCTCAAGGACAAATTGCTATTGGGAGCGGTGGCTTATTTGGTCAAGGTTTTAATGCTTCTAATCTGCTTATTCCAGTTCGAGAGTCAGATATGATTTTCACGGTCATTGCAGAAGATTTTGGATTTATTGGCTCTGTCCTTGTTATCGCCCTTTATCTCATGCTGATTTACCGTATGTTGAAGATTACTCTTAAATCAAATAACCAGTTCTACACCTATATTTCCACAGGTTTGATTATGATGTTGCTCTTCCACATCTTTGAGAATATCGGTGCTGTGACTGGCTTGCTTCCCTTGACTGGGATTCCATTGCCTTTCATTTCTCAAGGTGGGTCGGCGATTATTAGTAATCTGATTGGTGTTGGCTTGCTTTTATCGATGAGTTACCAGACTAATCTAGCTGAAGAAAAGAGCGGAAAAATCCCATTCAAACGGAAAAAGGTTGTATTAAAACGAATCAAATAAGGAGAAAATCATGGTTAAAGTAGCAGTAATGTTAGCTCAGGGCTTTGAAGAAATTGAAGCTTTGACAGTTGTAGATGTCTTGCGTCGAGCAAATATCACTTGTGATATGGTAGGATTTGAGGAGCAAGTAACAGGTTCGCATGCAATCCAAGTAAGTGCAGATCGTGTTTTTGATGGTGATTTATCAGACTATGACATGATTGTTCTTCCTGGCGGGATGCCTGGTTCTGCACATTTGCGCGATAATCAGGCCCTGATTCAAGAATTGCAAAGTTTCGAGCAAAAAGGAAAGAAATTGGCAGCCATTTGTGCGGCGCCAATTGCGCTCAATCAAGCAGGGGTATTGAAAAACAAGGAATACACTTGTTATGACGGCGTTCAAGAGCAAATCCTTGATGGTCACTACGTCAAGGAAACAGTAGTGGTAGATGGTCATTTGACAACCAGTCGAGGCCCGTCAACAGCCCTTGCCTTTGCATACGAGCTGGTGGAGCAATTAGGAGGAGACGCAGAGAGTTTACGAACTGGAATGCTCTATCGAGATGTCTTTGGTAACAATCAGTAAAACGGGAGTAAAACTCTCGTTTTTTTACTTGGAAAAATCTAGGAAATCATCGCTTTTTTAAGGAAAAAATGGTATAATGAAAGCTATGAAATATCACGATTATATCTGGGATTTAGGTGGGACTTTACTGGATAATTATGAAACTTCAACAGCTGCATTTGTTGAAACTTTAGCGCTGTATGGTATCACACAAGACCACGACAGTGTCTATAAGGCTTTAAAGGTTTCTACTGATTTTGCGATTGAGACATTCGCTCCCAACTTAGAGCATTTTTTAGAAAAGTACAAGGAAAATGAAGCCAGAGAGCTAGAACACCCGACTTTATTTGGTGGAGTTTCGGACTTATTGGCAGATATTTCAAGTCAAGGTGGGCGTCATTTTTTGGTCTCTCACCGAAATAATCAAGTCTTGGAAATTTTAGAAAAAACCTCTATAGCAGCTTATTTTACAGAAGTGGTGACTTCTAACTCAGGCTTTAAGAGAAAACCAAACCCTGAGTCCATGATTTATTTAAGGGAAAAGTATCAGATTAGCTCTGGTCTTGTCATTGGTGATCGACCGATTGATATTGAAGCAGGGCAAGCTGCTGGACTCGATACTCACTTGTTTACCAGTATCGTGAATTTAAGACAAGTATTAGACATGTAAGAAAAAGGAATAAGATGACAGAAGAAATCAAAAATCTGCAGGCACAGGATTATGATGCCAGTCAAATTCAAGTTTTAGAGGGCTTAGAGGCTGTACGTATGCGTCCAGGGATGTATATCGGATCAACCTCAAAAGAAGGTCTTCACCATCTAGTCTGGGAAATTGTTGATAACTCAATCGACGAGGCCTTGGCAGGATTTGCCAGCCATATTCAAGTCTTTATTGAGCCAGATGATTCGATCACTGTTGTCGATGATGGGCGTGGTATCCCAGTCGATATTCAGGAAAAAACAGGCCGACCTGCCGTTGAGACTGTCTTTACTGTTCTTCACGCTGGAGGTAAATTTGGCGGTGGCGGCTACAAGGTTTCAGGTGGTCTTCACGGAGTAGGGTCATCAGTAGTTAATGCCCTTTCCACTCAATTAGACGTTCATGTCCACAAAAACGGAAAGATTCATTACCAAGAATACCGTCGTGGTCATGTCGTCGCAGACCTTGAGGTAGTCGGAGATACAGATAGAACTGGAACAACGGTTCACTTCACACCAGACCCAGAAATCTTTACTGAAACAACAACCTTTGATTTTGATAAATTAAATAAACGGATTCAAGAGTTGGCCTTTCTAAATCGTGGTTTACGAATTTCCATCACAGATAAGCGTGAAGGTTTAGAACAAACCAAGCATTATCATTATGAAGGTGGGATTGCTAGTTACGTTGAATATATCAATGAGAACAAGGATGTGATCTTTGATACACCAATCTATACAGATGGTGAGATGGATGATATCACAGTTGAAGTAGCCATGCAGTACACAACGGGTTATCATGAAAATGTCATGAGTTTCGCCAACAATATTCATACCCATGAAGGTGGAACGCATGAGCAAGGTTTCCGTACAGCACTGACTCGTGTTATCAATGATTATGCTCGTAAAAATAAGTTGCTTAAAGATAATGAAGATAATCTGACAGGGGAAGATGTTCGGGAAGGATTAACTGCAGTTATCTCAGTTAAACACCCGAATCCACAGTTTGAAGGACAAACCAAGACAAAACTTGGAAACAGCGAAGTAGTCAAGATTACTAATCGTCTCTTCAGTGATGCTTTCTCTGATTTCCTCATGGAAAATCCACAGATTGCTAAACGTATTGTGGAAAAAGGGATTTTGGCTGCCAAAGCTCGTGTAGCTGCCAAGCGTGCGCGTGAAGTCACTCGTAAAAAATCTGGTTTGGAAATTTCCAACCTTCCAGGTAAACTAGCAGACTGTTCTTCTAACAATCCTGCTGAAACAGAACTCTTCATCGTCGAAGGAGACTCAGCTGGTGGATCAGCCAAATCTGGTCGTAACCGTGAATTTCAAGCAATCCTTCCAATTCGCGGTAAGATTTTGAACGTTGAAAAAGCAAGTATGGATAAGATTCTAGCTAACGAAGAAATTCGTAGTCTTTTCACAGCGATGGGAACAGGATTTGGAGCAGAATTTGATGTTTCGAAAGCCCGTTACCAAAAACTCGTTTTGATGACCGATGCCGATGTCGATGGAGCCCACATTC